>JALYZL010000424.1 GCA_030948875.1 Actinomycetota bacterium | reverse complement strand
TGCCGGGTGCGGCGGAGCCGCCGCCACCAAGCCGGCACCGCGATCCCCGGCAGGCGCGAGCGCGGGCTCCGGCTACGCGGGCGCCATCCCCGCTGCCGTGCGCTCCGACGAAGGGCTCGCGCTCGCGCTCCTCGGGCACCTCGGGCAGGGCGCCGGCAGCGTCGTGTTCTCTCCGTACAGCATCGAGAGCGCGCTCTCGATGGTTGACGCGGGCGCGGCGGGCTCGACGGCAACCGAGATCGATCATGTGCTCCACACGTCTCGCCCGGCCACGGTGGCCGCTGGCCTGGCGACGATCGACCGCCGCCTGACCGCCGCCTCCGCGGCGCCGAAGGCCCCGCGCCTCGACGTCGCGAACACCCTGTGGGTGCAGTCGGGGCTGGCGCTCAAGAAGCCGTTCACGCGCACGCTCGCCACGCTCTTCGGAGCCTCGCCGCAGATGGTCAATTTCGCCGGAGCGCCGGACTCGGCGCGTCAGGCGATCAACTCCTGGGTGGCGGCGCACACGGGCCAGAAGGTCACTGACCTCTTCCCCGCCGGGACGATCACCGCCCAGACCGCCGCCGTGCTCGCCAATGCGATCTATCTCGCCGCCCACTGGACCTATCCCTTCACGCGCGCGATGACCTCGCCCGGCCCCTTCTACCCCGGCGCCGGGCCGACGGTGCAGGTGCCGTTCATGACCCAGACACCGGTCGCGCTCCCCTACGTGCACCGGGGCGGCTACCAGGCGGTCGACCTCCCCTACCTCCACTCCACCCTTTCCATGCTCCTGGTCATGCCCACGCCGGGCACGCTCGCGCGCTTCGAGCAGGGCTTGACGCCGGACTCGCTCGCGCGACTGGAGCGGGCGCCGTCCCCCAGGCGTCTCGACCTCCATGTGCCGAAGTTCCATCTCACCTACGACGCCGAACTCACCCCCGCTCTCTCTGCGCTCGGGATGCCGGTCGCCTTCACCAACGCCGCCGACTTCTCGGGGATCACCGCCCATACCGCGCTGAAGATCTCCGCGGTCGAGCATGCCGCCGACCTCCAGGTGGACGAGGAGGGAACGGTTGCCGCGGCGGCCACGGGAATCGGCCTGCAGCCAACCGCGATCACGCCCGAGCCCGCGACGGCCCTGACCCTCGACCACCCGTTTCTGGCCTTCCTGCGCGACGATGCCACCGGGGCGATCCTGTTCGTCGCCCAGGTGAACAATCCGGCCTAGACGGTCCCTACGCCTCGGCCGCCGCAGCACCCGCCGCCAAACGCCCCGCCCACGGACGCAGGAGCTTCAGCGCCGCCAGGATCGCGCGCGTCGCCGACGAGCGATTGAGGGTGAAGAACTGGATCCCCGGTGCGCCGCGGGCGAGGAGCTCGGCGCACTGCAGAGTCGCGTAGGAGACGCCGAGCTGGAGCACCGCGTCCGGGTCGCCGGCGCGGAGCTCGAGCTGCTCGAGCAGCGCGGCCGGGATGGTGGCCTGGCACATGCCGGTGATCGTCTTTATCTGACCGACGTCGGTAATCGGCATGATCCCGGGAATGATCGGAATCTCGATCCCGCTCGCCCGCGCCTCGTCGACGAACTGGAAGAAGAGCTCGTTGTCGAAGAAGAGCTGGGTGATCGCGAACGAGGCCCCCGCCGCCACCTTCTCGCGCAGGAAGCGCAGGTCGTGGGCCATGTCCTTGGCTTCGGGATGAACCTCGGGGAAGCAGGCGGCGCCGATGCAGAACGGGTAGCCCGCCGAGATCAGGGACGCGAGCTCGGTCGAGTAGTGCAGGCCGCCCGGATGGGGCTTCCAGTCGGTCTCGCCGCGCGGCGGGTCCCCCCGGAGCGCGAGCACGTTCTCGATTCCCGCCCCGGCGAGCCCGTCGAGGATGTCGCACAGCTCCTCGCGTGTGGCGCCGACGCAGCTGAGGTGGGCCATCGCCTCGATGCCGAGATCCTGCTTGATCCACTTGGTGAGCTCGACCGTGCGGTTCCGGGTCGACCCACCAGCGCCGTAGGTGACCGACACGAAGTCGGGGGCGAGCGGGCCAAGCGTTTCCAGCGTCGCCCGCAGGTTGCGTTCGCCCTCATCACTCTTGGGCGGAAAGAACTCAAACGAGAAGACCGGCTCGCCCTTCGCCGCGATGATCTCGTCGACATGCATCACGGCCACCTTACCAACCTTGACACGAGCGTGTCAAAGTTGTCGGCCCCGACCGAGCCGGTACTCTCTCCACCGTCGGCCGGAGAGACCAGCCTCCGAAGAGGCGCTGATTTCGAGGGGCATGGTTTGAACAGGCGGTCACGAGATGTCGGTTCGAGGCGGATCGGGGGCGCGTGGGTCATCACGCTCCTCGCAGCTGCGCTACTCGCGCTCGCGCCCACTGCCGCCCTAGCTTCGGCCCCCGGGGCCAAGGGCGCCGCTCTCGCCCCCACCGCCGCCGGCGCCAAGGGCGCCGCGCTCGCGCCCACCGCCGCCGTGGCATCGATCCCCAGCGCCCCGTCCTCGACCGGAGCCCCCCAGCCGATCAGCTCGCCGCCGGCGGTGAGCGCCTCGCTGGTCGCGCTCGCGCCCACCCCCCCGATGGGGTGGAACCCTTGGTACAAGTTCGGTTGCCAGGCCAACGAGCAGCTCATCGAGCAGACCGCCCAAGCGATCGTCTCCTCGGGCATGGCCGCCGCCGGTTACCGCTACGTCAACCTCGACGACTGCTGGATGGCGGCGTCGCGCGACTCGAGCGACGCTCTGCAGGCCGATCCGCAGGCCTTCCCCGACGGGATCCCGGCGCTGGCGTCCTACGTCCACGGGCTCGGACTCAAGCTCGGGATCTACCTCGACGCCGGTACCCAGACATGCATGCTTCGGCCGGGCTCGGCCGCGCACTTCGCTCAGGACGCCGCCACGGTGGCGTCGTGGGGCGTCGACTTCATCAAGGTCGACTATTGCTACACGAACCTGATCCCGGCTCAGCCCGTGTACGCCACCATGCAGCAGGCGATCCTGGCCGCCCGGCGTCCGATCGTGTACAGCATCTCCGACGACGGCTTCGACCGCCCGTGGTTCTGGGGGCCGGGCCTCGCGAGCCTGTGGCGGACGACCAACGACTACACCGCCTACGGCGCCCGGTCGGGCGACTGGTGGGGGGCGGTGCTGAAGATCCTCGACATCAACGCAGGCCTGTACCGCTTCGCCCAGCCGGGCGCGTGGAACGACCCCGACATCCTCCTCATCGGCACCGGACTGCTGACCGTCCCCCAGGAGCGCTCGCAGTTCTCGCTGTGGAGCATGATGGCGGCTCCCCTGCTCGCCGGCGGAGACGTGCGCACGATGTCTCAGGCCACCGCCGCGATCCTCACCAACGGCGAGGTGATCGCCGTCGACCAGGACCCCGCGGGCCGTCAGGGCGTGCGGATCGCCGATCGCTCAGGACACCAGGTGTGGATCCGCAGGCTCCTCGACGGATCCATCGCGGTGCTCTTCCTCAACACGGCGTCGCAGCCGGCGACGATCACCATGAGCGCGGCCCGCGCCGGCGTCGGCCGCCACCAGCGCTACGCGGTGCGCGACCTGTGGCACCATCGGTCCTGGAGCAGCTCCGCGCCGACGATCCGGGCCCGGGTCGCTCCCGACGACGTGGTCATGCTCCGCGTCGGCCCGGCCACCAGCGGCTAAGAGCTCAGGCGACGCGCCAGCGGTCGGGGGCGCCGTCCCCGCCCGAAGCCCAGCTCACCCGCCCCTCGACCTCCAGGTGGCGGAGATAGCACAGGGTCTCGGACAGCCACCAGCTCGCGTTCACCTCGGTGAGCGGCTCGCCGTAGACCTCGGGGGACGATCTCCACCGCGGTCCGCGGCCCGCGCTCGCGCGCCGGGCCGGAGACGCCGCTCTGGCGTGCGACCTCGATCCGGTGCGCGAGGGCGAGGTCGGGATCCTCGAGCGGACGGGTTGCGTGCTCGTGGTTCGGGTGCATCCACAGCTCACAGCCGGCCCGCTCGACGATCGGCGCCGCCTGCCCGTAGTGGTCGGCGTGGGCGTGGGTGCAAGCCACGAGGCGGACATCCTCGAGGCGGATGCGAACCTGGCGGAGCGCCAGCTCGAGGTCGGCCATCGAGCCGGGCCCGTGCGCGCCGGTGTCGACGAGGACGACCCCCGGACCGGCGGCGAGGGCCCAGGTTCTTCACTGTGTCGTCAGCAGCGGCGCCAGTCCTGCCGGGAAGGGCGGCGATCATCGCGTCGCTTCCGTCGCTCAGTCCTTCGGCTTCTACCGTCCCAGCAGCAGGGCGGCGCATGGCCTTCAGCCAGCACTTCGTGCTCCCGCTCGTCGCAGGGGACGAACTGGATCGGTCCAGCCCAGGGCCTGTCGTAAATAGGTCAGCAGGTTGGG
>JALYZL010000404.1 GCA_030948875.1 Actinomycetota bacterium | reverse complement strand
GCAAGTTGTGCACATGCCCGGGACCCCGCCGCCGCCCCCTGTTCGGCAGGCTGCTGAGTGTTCGATGTCCAGCTGCCTACGAAAGAGGGCGACGTGCGGGTTACCACGGCATTCAACCGGATTCTCGTTGGTTCATCGACCGGCTGGACCAAGTAAGTGATGCGCACCATCGCCGTTCCGTAATTGATGCGCTTGAGCCTCGTGACATGCGAGACCGTTGCGTCGGCATCCTTACGGGGCGCACGATGAAGCAAGCTCAAGAGCAACCATCCTCGACAACGCAGCAGGACCAGTGCGCTAGGGTCACATCACGTGGATGAGTGGGCGCTGAGCTACGACGGGTTCGATCCGCCCAACGAGGGATTGCGCGAAGCGCTGACCTCCACCGGCAACGGCTATTTCTGCACACGCGGGACGGCCGAGTGGGAGGACGCCGACGAGGTCCACTACCCCGGCAGCTACGCCCACGGCCTGTACAACCGCGAGACGACGATCATGAGCGGGCGGCCGGTCCTCAACGAGGATCTCGTCAACCTTCCGAACTGGCTCGTGCTGAAGCTGAAGATCGAGGACGAGGACGCGATCCGGCTCAGCAACGTCGAGCTGCTGCGCTACCGCCACGAGTACGACATCGGCACCGCCATAGTCATCCGCGAGCTGCGCTTCCGCGACCGCGTCGGACGCGAGACGGCGCTGCGCAGTCGGCGCTTCGCAAGCATGGCCCACTCCCACCAGGCGGCGATCGAGTGGACCATCACGCCCGAGAACTGGTCCGGTTCAGTCGAGGTTGTGTCGGCCCTTGACGGGCGCGTCACCAACCGCGGCGTCGCGCGCTACCACCAGCTCGAGGGACGTCACCTCGACCCGGTCTCCCCGCGGACATTCGGACCCGAGCTCATCGCGCTGCACGTCGAGACGCGCCAGTCGAACATCTACGTCGCCCAGGCGGCGCGCACGCGCGTCTTCCACGGCTCCGAGCAGATCGAGGTCAGCCGCTCCCTGTACCAGATGGAGGACTACATCCAGCAGGTCCTTAGCTTCGACGTGCAGCAGGGCCTCCCTGTGCGGGTCGAGAAGCTCGTCTCCTTCTACACCTCGCGCGACCGCGCGATCAACGAGCCGCTGACGAATGCGGGCAAGTCGGCCCGGCGCTACCCGAACTTCGACGAGGCGCTGCAGCGCCACACCCGCGCATGGGACGAGCTATGGCGCTCGAGCGACGTCTACCTGCCCGGCCACGCGCGCGTGCAGCACCTGCTGCGGCTGCACATCTCCCACATCCTGCAAGTCTGCTCGGTGCACACGACCAACCACGACGCGGGCGTCCCGGCGCGCGGCCTCAACGGCGAGGCCTACCGCGGCCACGTCTTCTGGGACGAGCTGTACGTCTTTCGCTACCTCACCTCACGCCTGCCGGAGATCACCCGCGATCTGCTCATGTACCGCTACCGGCGCCTGGGAGAGGCACGGGCGGCGGCCCGCGAGGCGGGGTACGCGGGCGCCATGTTCCCCTGGCAGAGCGGCAGCGACGGCAGCGAGGAGACGCAGAGCGTTCACCTCAATCCCCTCTCGGGCCAGTGGGACCCCGACCTCAGCCACCGCCAGCGTCACGTCAACGCCGCGATCTTCTACAACGTCTGGCATTACCACCAGGCCACCGAGGACCTCGACTTCCTGCGCGATCACGGCGCCGAGATGATGCTCGAGATCGCTCGCTTCTGGGGCTCGATCGCACACCACAACCCCGCCCGCGACCGCTATGAGATCCACGGGGTCATGGGCCCGGACGAGTTTCACGAGAAATACCCCGGCGCGGCGGAGGGTGGCCTGCGCAACAACGCCTACACGAACGTAATGGTCGCCTGGATCTGCGAGCAGGCACAGGTCGTGCTCGGCCTGCTGACCGAGCGCCGGCGCGACACGCTGCGGGCGAAGATCGGCCTCACCGACGACGAGATCGCCAACTGGCAGAAGGTGAGCCGCAAGATGTACGTGCCGTTTCACGGCGAGGGCATCATCAGCCAGTTCGAGGGCTATGAGGATCTTGATGAGCTCGACTGGGACGGCTACCGCGCCAAACACGGCAACATCCAGCGCCTCGACCGGATCCTGCGCGCGGAGGGCGACGACCCCGACCGCTACAAGCTCGCCAAGCAGGCCGACACCGTGATGCTGTTCTTCCTCTTCTCGCCGGACGAGATCCGCCGGCTGTTCGAGCGCCTCGGTTACGAGTGGGGCCCCGACAGCGCCAAGCGCAACATCGACTACTACGACCGGCGTACCTCGCACGGGTCGACGCTGAGCTACATCGCGCACGCCGGCGTGCTCGCCTCGATAGAGCCGGAGCGCTCGTGGGAGCGCTTCCTCGTCGCGCTCGAGAGCGACGTCGGCGACATCCAAGGCGGCACGACGAGGGAGGGAATCCACCTCGGCGTGATGGCCGGCACGCTCGACCTCATCCAGCGCGCCTACACCGGTGCGCAGATCCGCGACGGCGTGCTCTACTTCGCCCCCACGCCGACCGACCAGCTCGACGGACTGTCGTTCCCGATGCAGGTGCGCGGGACGCCGATCCGCGTGACGGTCGGCAACGGCGAGTTCACGGTCGTCATAACTGGTGGCTTCAGCCGGCCTATCAAGGTCGGCATCGGCGACGACGTGCGCGAGCTCGGCCCCGGCGAGCGCTGCACGTTCACGTTCGCGCCGCGGACCGTCGTCGGTCCGGGCAGCGACACACAAGGCAGCACGTGACGATGGCGCAAGCATTTCGCGGCGGGATCTTCGACGTCGACGGCGTGCTCGTCGACTCGCCGCACGAGGCAGCGTGGCGCGAGGTCTTACAGGAGCTGATGGAAGGCGACTGGGCGGAGATCCGCGACCAAACGACGTGGACCCCAAAGGCGTTTACCGCCGAGGTCTACCACCAGATCATCGCGGGCAAGCCGCGCATGGCCGGCGCGCTCGCGGCGCTCGAGCACTTCGGCGTGCCCGAGCCCGAGACACGCGCCGACGCCTACGCGGAGCGCAAGCAGGAGATGATCGTCGAGCTCATCGAAGCCGGAAAATTCTCCGCCTACCCCGACGCGCTGCGCTTCCTGCTCGCGGTCAAGGACGCCGGTATCGCCGTCGCCGCGGCGTCATCGTCGAAGAACGCCGGACTCTTCCTGCGCCAGATCCGCCTCGACGCGTTCGCCGAGCAGCAGGGCCGGGACTACAACTGGATCGAGCCCGGCCTGACCCTGCTGGCAGCATTCGACGTTGACACCTCGGGCCGGGACTTCGAACAGGGGAAGCCGCATCCGGAGATCTTCCTCACCGCCGCCCGCGAGCTCGGCATCGATCCGCGCGCGGTGTTCGTGGTCGAGGACGCGGTCTCGGGCGTCCAGGCCGCCAAGGCGGGAGCGTTCGCCGCACTCGGCCTCGCGCGACACGACGACGAGGCGCAGCTGGCCGACGCGAACGCCGACATCGTGGTCAGCACGCTCGACGACATCGACCTCGGCGGCGTGGCGGAGGGACGGCT
>JALYZL010000397.1 GCA_030948875.1 Actinomycetota bacterium | reverse complement strand
TGGCAACCTTGAGCCCGCCACGGTGCGCGCCGCTTCTATCGCTCAGTGCAGGACGACGGTCGCCACGATGGGCTTAGCCCCGACCGACGTGACCTTGACGTTCGCCCGGAGCTTGTGGTGCTTGCGGTGCCGTGCGCGCCCGGCGCCGTTCAGAGTGAGCGTCAGCGTCGTCGCGGGGGCTGGCCTTGAGCGATGTATGGCCGGAGGCGATCACCATCGCCGGCGGCGTCGGAGGCCATCGACTCGGCGCCGTTGGCGTTGGCGGCGAGGGTAATGGGCGCGCCGAACGCACTCGCCGTGCCCGCCGGGCGGGTCGCCTGGTAGAGCGTCGTGCCGACCACATAGGTCACGACGGCGGCCCCGTTCGGATCGACGCTGAGATCGACGATCGCCATCGGCGAGCCCGACGTCGCTACGGGCATCGCGGCGGCGGTGAAGGTCGGGCCGGCGGGCGGGTGCTGACAATGATCTGGTAGGAGCCGTTGCTAACCACGCCCGCGGCGGTCGCGTTGCCGCTCGAGTCGACGCCGAGCCCAGTCGCCGCGACTGACCGCGCCGCCCCGGACAGCGACCCATCAGCCGCGCGAAGTTGGATGTTGCCGTTGGTCCCGATCAGCGAGCTCCCGCCGGGCAGCCGCGGCGTCGGAGGCGAGCGGACCGGACGGCCCGGGAACGTCCCTCCGGCCCGGGCAACGGAGAAACCGCTCTGCGCCGTCGTGAAGAACGAGTCGGTCCAACCCGACACGAGGAACGACCCGTCGGGCTGGGCGAACGCGCCGACCGCGAGCGCGCCCTTGGTCGCAGCCGAGGCCGTCGTCAGGCGCGTCGCGGCGGTCCGGCCGAACGCTGGGCCGGCGAAGATGGCCGACAGCACCACGGCAAGCCCGATGACCGTGATGGCACTGCGGGTTCGGCAGAGTGCGGGCGAGCCCACACAATGAGCGTCCACCCCATCACTCGCAAGGACGGCGAGCGCGCTTACGAGGTCCGCCGGCGCGAGAGCGGTCGCAATCGCAGCCGCACGCTCACGCTCCGAAAGGATGCGGGCGCTTGGGATCGTGAGATAGCGCGACGGCGGCAACTCGGCCCGCTGTCTGTCCAGCAACTCACGGCCCGTGCAGGATCCACAAGTGCCGAGCTCCTCTCAATCGTCGTGCGCCGCGCAGCCGAAAGCGAGGCTAGCCCCGGCAATCCGCTCTCGCTCGGGCGTTCGCCGAAGTCCGGGCAACGGGACGCCGTGCAGCCGCTCACGCCCGCCACGGTCGAACGAATCCGGGCCGCCATGCTCAACCCTCGCCCGCGTGAATCGTCGCTTCGGACGCCGGGAATCGCAAGCGAAAGAGCTATGAGATGCTTGTCTCGCTCATGCACCTACTCCAAACGGTGCGTTCAGAGTCTCGGGTCAACGGGCTCGCTCTCCATCGCCAGGACGCCGAACACGCACTCGTGGACTCGGTACAGGGGCTCGCGTCGGACGAATCTTTCGAGGGCCTCGGCGCCGAGAGCGAACTCGCGGATCGCCAGCGATCGCTTCCGTCCTAGGCTCCGGCTGCGCAGGCGTCCGAGCTGGGTGGGGTCGGCGTACTCGGGGCCGTAGATGATCCGAAGGTACTCGCGGCCCCGGCATTTGATGCCGGGCTGCACGAGGCCCTTACGTCCGCGCGCGATGAAGGTCGAGGGCTTCACGACCATTCCCTCGCCGCCGGAGCCGGTGAGCTGCTCCCACCATGCGATGCCGACCGCTTGGCTATCTGGATCGGTGACGTCCACGACCAGCCTGCCGGTCTTGGTGAACCACTCCGGATCGGCGTCGACGAGCTTGTCGCACACATCGAGGTGCCAGTGATGTCCGCGGTCCATGAACACCCCCGTCTCGGCAGCGAGGACATGGAACGGCGCGAGACGTAGGTCGGCGATGGTGTGGACGGGCCAGACGTAGCGGCGGTAGGCGTCGATGTAGCTGTGCACGTGCTCAATTCTGCGGCGCTGTGAATCGAGCAGTTCCCCGACCTCAAGCCCTCGACCCTGGGCCTGCTCGAGCGCCGCGATGCTGGCGGCGAGGCCGGCCTCCGCGGCGGCGCCCACAGCGGCGTACTGCCGGCGGATCAGTTCGATCGCCTTCGCCGACCACGGCATCAGCTCGCAATCGAGCACCACCCACTCCGTCGATAGGGCATCCCACAGCCCGGTGGCGTCACACGCGGCCCGGACGCGGCTCAAGGCCTCGGCGGAGTCGGACGCGCTGGACAGGAACGGCCGACCGGTTCGGCTGTAGATTACGCCGCCCTCATCGGTGTCGATGCCGAATCGTGCTTTGGCGATGCCGGGATCTCGGCAGACGATGACGACCGCCCGGGAGCCCATGTGCTTCTCCTCGCAGATCACGTGCGGGACGCCGTCGGATCGGTATTCGGTGAATGCCTGCTCGGGGTATTCGAGAACGTCGGGGCGGTTGGAGGTCGCCGTGGGTGCCATGGTCGGCGGGAGATAGATGAGCCAGCGGGGATCGATCGCGAACCGGCTCATCACCTCGATGGCGGCTGCCGCGTTGTCCTCGCGGACTGTCACGCTCAGCGCAAGGCCGGTCTGAATGATCCGCTTGCCGGCGACGTCGTCGACGTCGAGCAGGAATGGCGGGCGATCATCGTCGGCGGCCGGGGCCGCGTCCTCCGGCGGGAGGAACGGTTTGACCGGCTCGTAGTAGGTACGGCTGGCCGGGACCGAGACCAGTTCTCGCTCGGGCCATCGGAGCGCCGTGAGGCGGCCGCCGAACACGCACCCTGTGTCGATGTTGATGGTGTTGTTGATCCAGTCCGGTTCAGCAACCGGGGTGTGGCCGTAGACCACAGCGGCGTCCCCGCGGTACTCGGATGCCCATTGCAGACGCAGGGGTAGCCCGAACTCGTCGGTCTCTCCGGTCGTCTCGCCGAACAGAGCGAAATCGCGCACGCGTCCGGACGAGCGCCCCTGGTATGCCTGCTTCATTCCAGCATGCGCGACAACGAGTTTGCCGTCGTCGACGACGACGTGGCTGACCAGGCCGTCGAGGAAGTCGCGGATCTGGTCGCGGAATTCGTCGGACTCGGATTCGAGCTGGTCAAGAGTCTCGGCGAGCCCGTGGGTTATCTGGACGTCTCGGCCCTTAAGCTTTCGTACAAGCTTGATGTCATGGTTGCCCGGCAGGCAGATCGCCGTACCGGCCTCTGCCATCGACATCACGAGCTTCAGGACCGCCGGCGTGTCCGGCCCGCGGTCTCCGTAGTCTCCGACGAAGATCGCACGGCGCCCGTCGGGCGGAGTCACCTCGACGCCATCGGCGCCCACGCCGTAGCCGAGCTCGCAGAGCAGCTCCGTCAGCTCGACGTAGCAACCGTGAACATCGCCGATCACGTCGAACGGGCCACGCTCGGACCGGCGATCGGTCCACAGCGGAGCACGCTCAATCTCTGCTGCCTCGACCTCCTCGGGCGACCGCAGAACCCACACCCGCCGGAACCCTTCCCTCTGCAGGCCTCTCAGGGACTTGTGCAGCTGGGAGCGTTGATTCCTGACCACATGCGGCCCGAAGGCGCGATCGGGGCGAGTCCGGTTCCGCTCCTGGCAGACCGCCTCTGGTATGTCGAGCACGATCGCGACCGGGAAGAGGTCGTGCTGCTTGGCCAGCTCGATCAGGGAGCGGCGGGCCTCGCGCTGAACATTCGTCGCATCGACCACCGTGAGGCGCGGCTGGACCAGGCGGCGAGCGGCGATGAAGTGAAGAACCGCGAATGCATCGGGGGTCGCCGCTTGGTCGTTCTCGTCGTCTGCCACCAGTCCGCGACAGAAGTCCGAGGAGATGACCTCGGTCGGCGCGAAATGCGCTCTAGCGAACGAGCTCTTTCCCGAACCCGACGGTCCGATCAAGACGACAAGACTCGGATCGGGCAGGTCGATCCTCATCGGCTGAACACCGCCATCTGCGTCGGCGGACCAACGTCGGCATCCTCGGGTCCGACCGGCAGGAAGCGCACCGAGTACCGGTACCGCTCGGCGACAGTCTCCGCCCAGCTCGCGAACTCGGCCCGGGTCCACTCGAACCGGTGGTCAGGGTGGCGAAACTGCCCGGCCGGCAGCGATTCCCACATCACGTTGTATTCCGCATTCGGCGTGGTGACGACAACCGTCCCGGGACGCGCCGATCTGAACACGTTCTGCTCAGCGGCCGCGAGACGCGGCGGATCAAAGTGCTCGATCACCTCAACAAGCGCAGCGGCATCGAAGCCGGCCAGGCGCTTGTCGCGATAGGTCAGTGGACTCTGCAGCAGGAGGATGCGCTGCCGCTGGGCGTCGTGCAACTCGTCGAGCCGCATCCGCTTCGCAGCGATCTCCAGAGCGCGGACCGACACGTCGACGCCGACCACCTGGTCGTAGTCGTCGCGGATGAGCCGCTGAAGCAGAGCGCCAGGACCGCAGCCAAGATCGAGCACCCGACGGGCGCCCGAGGCCCGGAGGACTGACTGGACCGTCCCGAGACGCTGGTCTCGGAGCGAGACCTTCTCCTCGAGCCGCTCCTCGCGGCCCGGCTCGTCGTCCTCACTCTCCTGCTCCGCCGCCGGCTGCGCTTCGTCGAGCGTGGCCAGGGCCGGGAAGTACAGCCGGGCCTGCTTTTTCAGATAGCGGCGGACGATCAGTTCGCGGTCGGGATGAGCCGCAAGCCATCCTTCGCCGCGCCGCAGCAGCTTCTCGATCTCGGCCTCGTCCACCCAGTAGTGCTTGTCGTCGTCGAGGACAGGCAGCAGTACGTAGAGGTGGTTCAGGAGGTCGGCGAGCCGGCGCTGGCCACTTAATTTGAGCTGGATGTAGCGGCTGCCGCCCCAGTCGGGGAACTTCTCGTCGAGGGCGATTGGGGTGGCTTCCACTTCGTATCCGAGCGGCTCGAAGAGACGCCGCACCATCGGCTCGCCGCCCCGTGCCGGCACCACCGGGATGGCTGCCTCCAACGGAATCTCCGAGTCGGCCAGCTCCTGATGTCCCTTGCACACCCCTGCCATCGCGCTCTTGAACACAGTCACCAGAGCCACCGAGAGGAATGACGAAGCCACGTACGGACGATCGTTGACGTACTCGGCGAGCGCAAAGCTGCTCACACCGCGGCCGCGCCGGACAAGGCCGACCGGGTCGATCGCCAGGAGCATCGCCGCCGTGCAGCGCTCCTCGTTCGCGTCGGGATAGAACACGTGCGCCGCGCCGAAACCGGTCGAGAACGTCTGGACGCGGTCTGGATGCTTGTGCAGCAGAAACCCGAGGTCAGTTGCCGGGCGATGCGTGGTAGTGATGGTCAGGAGCACGGGTCGAGGCTACCGCCCGTCGCCCAGACGATCGCGAGTGCTGCGGCTCTCGTGATCGACGTGGCCTCTCGACGACCCAGGCTCAGGGTAAGACGCGCAACTTCGCCGCTCCCATTCGGCCCGGAAGTCGAACTCCGAGCGGGCCATCTCCGCCACGATCTCGTCGTTGGTCTTCAGCTCACTGAGCTCACGGCGTCTACCCGACGTCGTGATCGTCCCGAGGAAGTCGCGTAAGCGGCGCCCGCAGGGCAGTCGCCGTCCGAAGACTGCGGCACGGTAGACCGCCTCCCGGTGGCTCTCGTCGCGCGGCGTGGAATGGGCGTCGCCTAGTACCGGGAGGTGAAGAGGCGGCGGCCGAGCGGCTCGCCGCCTATCTGAACCCCCTAGCACGGGACCGACTGTGGCGGACCCCAATAACGAAGAAACCCCCCGTGTTAGGGGGTTTCTGAAGTAAGTACCGCTACCGGGATTCGAACCCGGTTCGATCACGGTGCCCCATGGTCGTTCCCAGTGTTTACGGGAGATCCGGCCCATCAGTGCTGCACCCCGTGACGAAAATTGGAGTCCAAATTGGAGTCCGTCACCCCGAACGCCGCGTCGAGCAGCTCAGCCTCGCGGGCGCCCGGCATGTAGTCGGCGTAGATCTGCGTCGTTCGCGCGTCGAGGTGGCCCATCCATTCCTGCAGCGTTCGGAGCGAGATCTGGCCGCTGGCGGCGACAGTCGTCGCGAACGTGTGGCGTAGGTCGTGAACCCGGACGGGCCGGACGTCGGCGCGCTGGAGCGCGGCCTTGAAGTGGATGAGCAGCCGGACGCGGTCCAGCGGCCGGCCAGTGTGCGGGTGGGCGAGCACCAGGTCGAGGTCCTGGTTCCAGACGGTGGCCATGTGGTGCTGCTCGAGTTCGGCCACGAGGCGGGACGCGAGCGGGATCGCGCGCACGGATCTGCGGGACTTCGGCGCGCCGTACTCGCCGCGGACGTAGCTCTGCCGGACGCGGACCTTCATCG
>JALYZL010000373.1 GCA_030948875.1 Actinomycetota bacterium | reverse complement strand
CGGTCGCGGCTTCCGCTCCGGCGGCCGGGGCGGCGCTCGCTACTTGCTCGACGGGGGCGACGTGCGGACGCCTGGTTCGCGCCGTGGGGCCCAGGGCCCGCTTCCTGGCGGCCTCCCAGACCGGGTTCGGGGGCCCGAGATTCCTTGCCGCGGGCCTCATCTGGCGGTCGCCTTACTCGGCTATCGTGCTCGCGATGGCCGATCCCATCCGCATCGTCGTCCTCGACGGAGATGAGACGGGCCGCTAGCTGCGAACAGTTCTGACAGGAAGCACAGCCGCTGAAACAGAAAGTCGGCTGCCACGCGCCTCGGCGGGCACGGGCTTCCGCAACGCCAGGCGATTCGGCTCTCGGGATCGACGTCGGGGACAGTACTGCTCTTGGGGAGCTTCGAGAGCGGCCTCTCCGTGTCCGGCGAGTGCCGCTTTCCGAGCGATGAGCGAGAGCGGGTTGCCCACGACTCAGCTGGCGGCACGCTGATCGTTCACCGGCAAGGCCTGTTCAGGCTGTGCTCGAGTGGAGTTGTTGTGTCGGGCGCCGGCTCACGCGACCGCCGGCTCGAGATCGGTGTGGATGAAGTCCGATCCCTTGAAGAGCAGCTGTTCGCCGGTCGCCTTCGCGAGGGCGTAGGCGAAGCAGTCTCCGAAGTTCAGCTGTGCCGGGTGCCCACTGCCTTTACCGAAGTCGCGGAAGGCTTCCCGGGCGATCCGCCCTTGGTGCTCGGTGACGGGTTCGATCGCGATCTCCGCGACGTCGAGCAGCTCGTCGACGCGCCGGCTCGCGACTGGATCGTTGGCGCGGTCGATGACGGCTGCCGTCTCGACGTAGCTCGCGGCTGACAGGCGCCTGGCGTCGGCCGCCTCGATCAAGGCGGCGAAGGTCGCGGCCTCGGGCTCGTCGCGAAGAATCGCGATCAGCCCCGAAGAGTCGATGATCACCGCGGCAGCCCGTCCTCGCCGTAGAGCAGCTCGCCGTGGTCGGCATCGCGCTCGGATGCTGGAAGCCGCCGAGCGCAGTCACGGCCGAGCTCGAGCATCACTTGCGCCCTGCCACCGCGCCGCGCCAAGACCCGGTCGCGTCGCTCGCGGACCGCAACCGTGACCGCCGTGGTCATGCTCTCGCCGGTCAGCTCGGCAAGCTCGCGCGCCAATCGATGCGTCTCAGGATTCTTGATGTTGATACTCACAGCAACCATTCTACCCTATAGGGCTGTCGTTCTACCTGGCGGATGGTCGGCGGCCTGACGCGCTCCAACGCGCTGGCGTGGCCGAGAGAGACATCTACGTCGACTACGCCAGCGGCGCGAGGGCCAGCCGCCCACAGCTCGATGCCGTTCTGCGCATGCTGCGCGAAGGCGACGCGCTGAAGCTCACCCGCCTCGATCGTCTCGGCCGTTCGGTCCTGCACCGCGTCACACCCCTCGGCGCCCAGCTACGCGAGCGCGGCGCCGGCCTGAACCTGATCGAGCAGGGCATCGACACTGCGCGCCCCTCGGCCTCGCCGAGCTCCAGCGCGAGCAGATCGTCGCCAAACACGCGCGACGGTCTGGCAGCCGCGCGCGCACGGACGTCAGGGTGGTCGCCGACCCAGGCTCAACGCCGAGCAGGTCGCCCAACGCGCGGCAGCTCTACGACACCGGCGAGCGCACCGTCCAGCAGATCGCAGATCTCCTCAGCGTTCCCCGCACCACGATCTACGGGCACCTGGACCCCGATAGCAAAGGCAAGCGCCCAACAGCCGAAAGGTGCTCGGAACAGGCCGGCCGGTGTCGCAACGAGCTGACGCTCCCGGGCGACGGGCGGGATCTGAGCCCGAATGGCGGCTGGTGACACGATTCTTACCAGCACCCCCAAGTTGCCGCGGCCCCGTGGTTCCGTCCGACGGGCTGCGTAGTGTTACGAACATATGTTCCGTGCCTCGCTGAACCGCATCCTGGACTGGGCCGAGAATGCGCTCGCCCCGATCGAGGACGAGTTGGCGGTCGGCGAGGACCAGGTCGAGGTCATGACGCCAGCGCCCCATCCGCACCGTCGCGAGCTCCGCTGGGACCGCAAGCGCCGTCCGGGCTCGATCCCTCACGCCCCCGCGCACTGCGTCTCAGCGGTCCGGCGTAAGGCCGAAGCGAGAACGCGTCAGGACAGCGCGCGGTGAGAGATTGCCGGACACAGCGTCGCGGAAACCTTGCTCTCGTATGCCCGCCACGCTGTACTTCGATCTCGGCTCGCCATTCGTCTACCTCGCCGTCGAGCGTCTGGGTTGCTTCGACTTCGGCGAGGTCACCTGGCGGCCTGTCTCGCTCGGGGCCTTGTTCAAGGCTACGGGGCGTTCCTCATGGGGCCTGAGCCCGCGGCGCGCGGACGGGATGGCAGGCATCGAGGCACGTGCCCGCGCCTACGGTCTCCCTCCCATCGCCTGGCCCGAGGGCTGGCCGAGCAACTACCTACAGGCGAACCGCGCCTGCATCGTCGCCGAAGAGCAAGGTCGGCTCGAGCCCTTCATGCGGGCGGCACTCCGCGTTGCCTTCGTCGACGGCCGAGACCTCGGCCAGGAGGACGCCTTTCTCGACGCCGCGCGGCAGGTCGGCCTTGATCGTGCGCAGGTACGAGCGCGCATCGCCGAGCCCGAGGTAAAGCTGCGCCTGCGCGAATACACCCAAGAGGCGCACGACGCCGAGGTGATCGGCGTCCCAACGCTGCGGATTGGCGGGCGGCTGTTCTGGGGCGACGATCAGCTCGAGGCGGCCGCGGCGACGATCGCGTGACCGACGGAGCCACCAGTCCGATCCACAACGAGATCGGGCCGCCTCAGAAGCTCTGAAACGGGCCGACACTGCTCTGACTAAACCGGCGGCGTCCTACTCTCCCAGGCCCTTTCGGGCCAAGTACCATCGGCGCTGAGGGGCTTAACTGCTCTGTTCGGAATGGGAAGAGGTGTTTCCCCCTCGCAATAGCCACCGGAAATTGGTCGAGACCACTCTCCGCGGGCCCTGAAAACTACACAGTGCCAATGCTTGGGTATCGATTATCCGTCAAGCCCTCGACCCATTAGTACCGGTCTCCTACGGACGTTACCGTCCTTCCAGATCCGGCCTATCAACCTGGTGGTCTACCAGGGGTCTTACTCCCTCTAGGGGATGGGAGAA
>JALYZL010000364.1 GCA_030948875.1 Actinomycetota bacterium | reverse complement strand
GCTTGCGCACAGGGCACGACGTCCGCTTCAACGCCTGCCCCCACCGCCGCGATCGCGTCGAGCGGCGTTGCGCTGCTTGCAGGGCGAACCCCGACCGGCGCAGGCCGCCCAGCCACGCCCAGTTGGGCGCCAGGGCGAGGAGCAGCCACAGGAATCCCATCAGGCGCCAGAACCGCAGGCACCGTCCGGGCGGGCAGCTTCCTACCATGGGCGGCGTGGCTGTACTGATTGCATCCGACGTCGGCAAAGACATCGCCGGCGAGCCCCTGCTGCGCGGGGTTTCGTTCAAGCTCGAGCGCCGCGACCGCATGACGCTGTCGGGACGCAATGGCGCGGGCAAGACCACGCTCCTGCGCATGCTCGCGGGCCACGCCTCGGTCGACCAGGGCGAGCTCGTGTTCGCCAAGGAGGCGAAGGTGGCGCTCCACGACCAGCGCCCGCCGCGCGAGCGGTCGCTGACCCTGCGCGACTACGTACTCTCGGGGGCGAGCGAGCTGGTGGCGATCGAGGAGGAGCTGGCCTCGCTCGAGCAGGCGATGGCCGAGGGCGCCCACGACGACGCGACGATGGCCCGCTACGCCCAAGCTCAGGCGCGCCTCGAGCATGCCGGGGGTTATCGCTGGCGCGACCGGGCGCTGGCGACGCTGCACGGACTCGGCTTCGCCGACGGCGACCTCGAGCGCAAGCTCGCGACCTTCTCGGGCGGCGAGCTCACGCGCGGCTCGCTCGCCCGCGTCCTCGCGGGCGACCCCGACCTCCTGCTCCTCGACGAGCCGACGAACCATCTCGACATCGCCTCGCTGGAATGGCTCGAGCAGCACCTCGCGAGCCTCGATGCGGCGATCGTCCTCGTCGCCCACGACCGCTGGTTTCTCGAGGCGGTAGGCACCGCCGTGCTCGAGCTCGAGGCGGGCCGCGCCCGGTTCTTCGACGGGCCGTGGCACGCCTGGCGTAAGGAGAAGGCAGCCCGCGAGCTCGCGCTCGGACGGGCGATCGAGCGCCAGCAGGCGGAGATCGATCGACTCGACCGCTTCGTGACCAGGTTCCGCGCCGGCACCCGCGCCCGACAGGCGCAGTCGCGCGCCAAGAAGCTGGCGAAGATCGATCGAGTGCAGCGCGGAGCCGCCGACGGCGCCACGCTCGCCTTCGCCTTCAAGCCCCCCGAGCGCAGCGGCAGGGTCGTCTTCGAGCTCGAGGACGGCCAGATCGAGGCGGGCGAGAAGATGCTGCTCCAGCACGCCGAGCTGTGGCTCGAGCGCGGCGAGCACGTCGCGCTCGTGGGCCCCAACGGAGCCGGCAAGACGACGCTGATCGAGACCCTGGCCGGTCGCCGCGAGCTCCCCGACGGCAAGCTCCGCACCGGGCACAACGTCAAGCTCGGCTACCTCTCCCAGCACGCCGACGAGCTCTCGGCGGGCACCGCCCGCACCGTGCTCGAGGCCACGACCCACGCGACCGGCCTCACCCCCGGCCGGGCCCGCGCCCTCCTGGGAAGGTTCCTGTTCTCCGGCGAGGAGGCGGAGAAGCCGCCCGAGGGTCTGTCGGGGGGAGAGCGCCGTCGCCTGTCGCTGGCCATCCTCGTCCACTCTGGCGCCAACGTCCTCATCCTCGACGAGCCGACCAACCACCTCGACCTTGAGAGCCGCGAGGCACTCGAGGAGGCGCTGAGCGCGTTCGAGGGCTCGCTGCTCCTCGTCTCCCATGACCGCGCGCTGCTCGACGCCGTCGGGAGCCGGACCGTGGCCATCGAGGACCGCACCCTCCACAGCTACGTCGGAGGCTGGCCCGAGTACGTGCGCGTGCGCGACGAGCGCGCGGCGGCGGCGCGCGAGGAGCGCACGACGACCGCGACCGCGCCCAGGGCCAAGACCGCTCGCGCCAAGCTCGAGCAGGCCGTCTCGAGCGATGGCAACGCCAAGGCAGCGGGCAACGCAAAGGCGCACGGCAAGGGCAAGGCCAAGGCGCAGGGCAAGGCCAAGGCGCAGCGCAACCAGCGCGCCCAGCGCGAGCTCGAACGCGAGATCGAGGCGGCCGAGGAGGCGCTCCGCGCGCTTGAGAGCGAGCTGTCCGATCCCGGCGCGTGGTCCGATGCCCGCCGCAGCGCGGACTCGACTACGAGGCACGACGCCGCCAAGCGCGCGGTGGAGAGCCTGTACGCTCGCTGGGAGCGGATTGCTGGCTGAGCACCCGATGTGACCAATGTGGGACTCCGGGCGTAGTAGCGCTCGTAGACTCGTTACGGGCCGGACCACCGGGCCAATCAAGCGCCGCCCCGATGCGGCGCCCACCGAGCAGGGGAGAGCCCAATATGTCCCGTCGTTCGCTGGCGCTGGTACCCGTCGTGGCGGCGCTAACCCTCGCGGCGCCCGTACTTGCCGACACGACAAAGTCGGTGACGGCCACCGGAACCTCCGAGTTCAAGGTCGTCCCGACCAATCGTCACTCAAACGCGTCGATCGCTGCCGCCGTGGCAATCGCCCAGAAGCTGGCGGTGCCAGGCGCGCTCAGCCAAGCACACGCCAACGCGCTCCTCTATGCGCACGACGCAGGCCTGACCCTCGGCTTGGTGCTCTCGGTCTCCGACGCCCAGACCGGTGCGTTCTACGGGCCGTACGGACCAGGAGCTTTCATTGGCCCCTTCGGGCCGGGGAAGTACTGCGGCACCGAGCGCCGCCCGGTGATCAAGCGGACGGGCTCGAGGATCAAGGTGATCCGCGTCAGGAAGTTCCACACCTGCTACGTGCCGCGCTACGCGAGCGCCACCCTCACGGTGACGTACTCGGCTTCCTAACACGGAACCATCGGGCCCCGCCACGGCGGGGACGGACTCCCGCCCCGCCGCGGGTTTGTCGTCCCCACGCGGATCTACACTCAGGCAACAGATGTCCCCGTCCCACGACGCGTCCGTCCGGATCGCGCTGATCGACGACGACAGCGGCTTCTTTGCGGTTCTCGACCGCCGGTTCGATATTCTCGGGTGGGATCGGAGGGTGCTCGGGTATGCCCCGGGGCCGGATCAGCTCGCAGCTCAGCGCCTGCACGTGGTGATCGTCAACCCGGCGCTCACCGGGCTCGACTATGTGGAGCGCACGGCGATCGCGCTCCCCGGTCTGGCGTTGCTCGTGTGCACGCGCGCGTCGACGCTTGCGGACCGCGTTCGCGGCCTGCGCGGAGGCGCGGACGACTGGCTGACCAAGCCATGTCACCCCGAGGAGCTGGTGGCACGCGTCCAGGCCGTGCTCCGGCGGCGGCGCCTCGCGGATCTTCCCACCGAGGAGTCGACGATCGTCGCCGGCGGCCTGTCGATCCGGCCCGACCGCTTTCAGGCCTTCGTCGGCGACCAGAGCGTGGATCTGACCCGCAAGGAGTTCGAGCTCCTGCACCTCCTGGCGCAGGCCGAAGGCCGGGTCCTCAAGCGCGAGGAGATCTATCAGCGGGTGTGGGGCTACACGATGGTTCGCGGGGACCGTTCGGTGGACGTGTT
>JALYZL010000325.1 GCA_030948875.1 Actinomycetota bacterium | reverse complement strand
GTTCTCGATCTACACCACTTATCCCGCCGCCGAGACCGAGTATCTGATCAACGACTCCGGCGCCAAGGTCGCCATCGTCGAGCAGGCATACCTCGCGGTCATGCTCGAGGCGCGCAAGAACCTCTCCTCCGACGCGCTCGAGCACGTGATCGTCGTCGACGGGGAGGCGCCGCAGGGAACCGTCTCGCTCGCCGAGGTCGAGGGGTCCAGTCCCGACTTCGACGCCGCCGCGGCCGCGGCCTCGGTGGCCCCCGACGACGTGCTCACGCTGATCTACACCTCGGGCACTACCGGCCACCCCAAGGGCGTGCAGCTCTCCCACCACAACATCATGTTCGCGGCCAAGGCCGCCGCCGAGATCATCGAGCTCGAGCCCGGTAGCCGCGTGGTCTCGTGGCTGCCTTCCGCGCACATCGCCGAGCGCAACGCGCATCACTACATCCCGATTGTCTTCGCCGCCACCGTGACCTGCGTGCCCAACCCGCGCGAGGTGCTCTCGTACCTGCCGCAGGTCCATCCGACCTGGTTCTTCGCCGTGCCCCGGATCTGGGAGAAGCTCAAGGCCGGGCTCGAGACGATGCAGGCGGCGCGCCCCGAGGAGGAGGCGCGGCCGTTGCGCGAGGCGCTCGAAGCGTCGATTGAGCGCGTCCGGCTGCGCCAGCGCGGCGAGCCCGTGCCCGACGAGCTCGAGAAGAAGGTGGCGCAGGCCGACGAGCAATTCTTCTCGAAGCTCCGGGCCATGCTCGGCCTCGACCAGGTGAAGACGGTCAACGTGGGAGCGGCCCCGACCCCCGTCGAGGTGGTCGAGTTCTTCCACGCGCTGGGAATCGAGCTCGCCGAGCTGTGGGGCATGTCGGAGACGTGCGGGCTGGGGACGGTGAACCGGCCCGGCGCCGTGAAGATCGGGACGGTCGGTCCGGCCGCGCCCGGGGTCGAGCTCAACCTCGCCGACGACGGGGAGCTCCTCATGCGCAGCGAGTGCGTGATGCTCGGTTACCGCAACGACCCGGAGAAGACCGCCGAGGCGATCGACGCCGACGGATGGCTCCACACCGGCGATATCGGCCACATCGACGACGACGGCTACCTGACCATCGTCGACCGCAAGAAGGAGATCATCATCAACGCGGCCGGGAAGAACATGTCCCCGGCCAACATCGAGGGGGCGGTGAAATCGGGGAGCTCGCTCATCGGACAGGCCTTCTGCGTCGGCGATCGCCGCCCCTACAACACGGCGCTGATCGTCCTCGACGCCGATTTCGCCCCGCAGTGGGCGGCCCAGCAAGGGATCGAGGGCGCGACGCTCGAGCAGCTCGCCACCGAGCCCAAAGTGATCGAGGCCGTCCAGGCGGGCGTCGACGTCGCCAACGACCATCTCGCCCGCGTCGAGCAGATCAAGAAGTTCACCATCGTTCCCGGGGACTGGGTTCCGGGCGGCGACGAGCTCACGCCGACGATGAAGCTCAAGCGACGGCCGATCGCCGAGAAGTACGCCGCCGAGATCGAGGCGATGTACAGCTGACCCGGCCGCGACGTCGGATCGATCGCGACTAGCCGGTTGCCTGGAAGCCGATCACTTCGCTGAAGCCTGAGCCGTCGACCTGGTAGGCGTAACAGCCGGGGGAGCGCACGCGGGTGAACGACGGCCACTCTCGCGCGCCCGACGGCTCGCCTGAGGACTGCCCCGCGGCGGTGAGGAGCTGGAGCTCGTCCACGGGGACGTGGCCCTCGCCGAAGCCGACCGCGCCCGCGCCGCCGACCTGACCCCCGCGGATGAGCACGGGGCCGACGTAGCTCGGATCCGCCACCCACGTCACGCGGCCGCCGCTCCAGGTGCTGTTGATGAAGCTCGTGACCGCGAACGGGGTCACCTCCGCGGCGTACACGGGTCCCTTGCCGACGGCCGGTCCCGCGTAGCTGACAGGGGCGACACCGGACCGCGGGCACGCTCCGCCGGCGCCGAGGCTCGGAAGGTGGAGGGGCCGGCGCAGCGAGGCGGGGACCGATCCGGTGCACGTGCCCTGGCAATTGTCGTAGGAGCTGTATCCGGTGGCGGCCTTCAGGCCCGCGGGCGCGGAGGGCAGGGGTGTTGTCGCGGTCGAGGTCGAGGTGGTGGGGGCCGATGTGGTCGTGGTCGTCGGCGTCGACGATGTCTTGGTCGCCGTCGTGGTCGTTGTCGTCGGCGCGGTCGCCGGCGCCGTTGTCGTGACCAAGGGAGTCGAAGTCGTCGCCGTTAACGGGGCCGAGGCCGCGTTCGGGGAGGAGGAGCTGCCGCAGGCCGCCGCGGCGAGCGCGGTGAGAACGAGCAGAGCAAGCCGGGATCGCCGTCGCCGCACGCCCGAGACCGTAGCGTAGGCACCCGCCGGCGTGACGTCTCAGGGGGCTAGCGGGCCGCGTCGATCGAGCGCCAGAGAAGCTCCACCGGGTGGTAGATCGGGAGGGGGTGGCCGGCTTCGCGGAGGTGGAGATCGAGCTGGGCGGCGCACCCGGGATTGCCGGCGGCGATCGCCTCCGCGCCGGTATCGATCAGGTTGCGCGCCTTGCGCACGCCGAGCTCGGCCGCCGCCTCGGGCTGCACGAGGTTGTAGATCCCGGCCGAGCCGCAGCAGATCTCCGGGTCGCGCGTCACCTCGAGGAGCTCGAGTTCGGGGATCCCGCGCAGGAGCGCGCGCGGCTCCTCGCGGATGCCCTGGGCGTGGGCCAGGTGGCAGGCGTCGTGGTAGGCGACGCGGAGGGGGACCGGTCCGCGCGGCGTGCGCGGCTCGATGTCGGCGAGGAGCTCGGATACGTCGCGGACCTTGAGCGAGAACAGGCGTGCCGGCGCGTCCTCGATCAGGTCTCCGTAGTCCTTCATCGCCGAGCCGCAGCCGGCGGCGCTGGTGACCACGTAGTCGTCGTCGGCGAAGGCGGCGATCGTCTTGCGGGCGCGGGCGATGGCGGCGTCCTCGGCGCCGGCGTGGAGCTCGAGGGCGCCGCAGCAGCCGGGGAGGCGCGGGGCGTGGACCTCGAGGCCCTCGGCGACGAGCGTCCGGATCGTGGCCCGGTGCACGTCTCCGAAGAACACGCGCTGGACGCACCCGAGGAGGAGGCCGACCCGTCCGCGCCGCTCCCCGGCGGGGGCGATGTGCGTGGGCAGGCGCGTGCGCAGAATCTCGCGCGTGCTCGCGCGCGGCGCCACCTTCGCCGCCATGGCCAGGCGCTCGTCGAGGCGCTCGAGGGGGAGCGCGCGCACGGCCGCAAGGAGGGGCGCGAGCGCACGCATCCGGCCCGGGTGGGGGAGGGTCTCGAAGAGGAGCTGGCGGAACGCGCGCTCGGCCGGGGAGCGCTCGTGCCCCCGCTCGACCTGCGGGCGCACGCGCTCGATCAGGCGGTCATAGGCGACCCCCGACGGGCACGCCGTCACGCACGCCATGCACCCCAGGCAGCGATCGAAGTGGGTGACCATCTCGTCAGAGAGCTCTGAGCCCTCGGCGAGCCCCTCGGCCATGAGCACGATCCGTCCCCGCGGAGAATCCGCCTCGTCGCCCCACAGCGAGTAGGTCGGGCAGCTATCGAGGCAGAACCCGCAGTGGACGCAATCGTCGATGACCGTCGCCTCGGGCGGCCGGTGGGCGTCGAAGGCGGCCATCTCAGATGCCCCCCACGAACAGGCCGGGATTGCACGTGCCGGCGGGGTCAAAGCGCGCCTTGATCCGCCGCATGAGCTCGACCGGCGCGCCCTCCATCCCGCCCCAGGGATCGGTGGCCGAGCGCACCTCGGGCGGGGCATCTCGCAGGACGCCGTGGGTGCCGGCGGGTAGCGCGGCCCGCAGCGCCTCCAGCGCGTCGGGGTCGACCTCCAGGTAGCTCACCCCGAGCGCAGCCCGCCCGACCACGGTGCCGGCGCACTGATCGGCCGCCCGCAGCACGTCGGCGAGGGCGCTCGGACGGGCGCTCACCATGATCAGCGCGCGGTCCCGCGAGCGCTGCCCGGCACGCTGGCGCTCCCACAGCCCGTCATCCTCGGGGGTGACATCGACCTCCTCGAGGCCCACGTCGTAGAGAATTCTGGCCGCCCGGTTCGCCCGCCGGAGCGCTTCGGCGCCGCAGCACCGCGCGAGCACCCCGCCCCGGCCCCCCTTCCACGCCACGTCGAGCGCGTCGAGCTCGAGCGGGGCGCCGGCGAGCGCCCGAGCGCCGGCCGCTACCGCCTCCGGGTCGCCGTCGGCGGCGAACGCTGTGGCGGTGCCCGCGGGCAGCGGGTGGAGGCGGACGTTGACAGAGAGGATCAGCCCTAGCGTCCCGAACGAGCCGGCGAAGAGCTTGGCCAGGTCGTAGCCGGCGACGTTCTTGATCACCTTGCCGCCGGACTGCGCGATCGTGCCATCGGAGAGCGCGACGGTGAGTCCCAGCACCAGGTCGCGCGGCGCGCCGTAGCGGTGGCGCAGGGGACCGGAGTCGCCCGTGGCGACGATGCCGCCGATCGTCGGCGCGGGATCAAGCGGCGGGTCGAGGGCGAGCATCTGCCCGGCGGCGGCGAACGT
>JALYZL010000277.1 GCA_030948875.1 Actinomycetota bacterium | reverse complement strand
ACCTGGCCCGCGGAACACGTTCTCTAACTAGGAGTCCGAGCTATGCAAGTCACGATTAACGTCAACGGTCAGGATCACACCCGCGACATCGAACCACGCCTGCTGCTGGTTCACTTCATCCGTGAGTCGCTCGAGCTACACGGGACGCACTGGGGTTGCGATACCTCGAACTGCGGTGCCTGCGTGTTGTGGATGGACGGTAAGCCCATCAAGTCGTGCACCACGCTGGCAGCAATGTGCGAGGGGCACGAGATCACTACCGTCGAGGCGCTTGAGGTCGACGGGGTGCTGGATCCGATCCAGCAGGGCTTCCACGAGCAGCACGCCCTTCAGTGTGGGTTCTGCACGCCCGGGATGCTAATGACCACTCGCGCACTTTTGAACGAGAATCCCGAGCCGTCCGAGGAGGAGATCCGCACAGCGATATCAGGAGCGATCTGCCGCTGCACCGGATACCAGAGCATCGTCGCTGCCGTCCAATGGACGGCTCAGCACGAAGCCGCCGCCGCTAGATAGGGAGGAATCAATATGGCAATAATCGAGCAGAATCTTCCCGGTCCGGGCGCCGATCAGGAGCGTCCGATCGGGTACGGGCGCCTGAAGCGCAAGGAGGACGCGCGCTTCATCCGCGGCCAGGGCAAATATCTGGACGACATCCGCCTTCCCGGAATGCTGTACGGCCAGGTGCTCCGCAGCCCGTATGCGCACGCGAAGATCCTCTCGATCGACACGACGCGCGCGCTCGCGCTCCCTGGCGTCCACCGCGTCATCACCGCGAAGGACCTCGAGACGCTGGGGCTGGCGTGGATGCCCA
Organism: Actinomycetota bacterium; assembly: GCA_030948875.1. Classification (GTDB taxonomy): domain Bacteria; phylum Actinomycetota; class Thermoleophilia; order Solirubrobacterales; family Solirubrobacteraceae; genus Palsa-465. The sequence goes on along the minus strand of JALYZL010000277.1, from coordinate 2,387 downwards.
CGATGTCCTATGACACGCAGGCAGTGCTCGCGGGCGACAAGGCCCGGTTCCAGGGTCAGGAGGTCGCGTTCGTCGTTGCCGACAACGAGTACATCGCGAACGACGGAGTGGCGCTGATCGACGTCGAGTACGAGCCGCTGCCGCCGGTGGTCAACGCGCGCAAGGCGCTCGATTCCGACGCGCCGCTGATCCGCGACGACAAGGCGGGACAGCGGGACAACCTCGCGAGCCCGACTTGGGAGGCCGGCGATCAGGCATCGACCGATCGAGTGTTCGCCGAGGCGGACGTCGTCGCGGAGCGCGACATCATCTATCCCCGCTGTCACCCGGCGCCGATGGAGACCTGCGGGATGATCGCGGACTTCAATCCGAACACCGGTCAGCTCGACATCTACAACGGCAACCAGGCGCCGCACGCCCACCGCACGGTGTACGCACAGGTGGCGGGACTGCCCGAGCACTGCATCCGCATCGTGTGCAATGACATCGGCGGCGGGTTCGGTAACAAGGTCCCCATCTACCCCGGCTACGTGTGCGCCATCGCGGCCTCGATCGTCGCCGGCGCGCCGGTCAAGTGGATGGAGGACCGGACGGGGAACCTGATCTCGACCGGCTTCGCGCGCGACTACATCATGCATTCGGAGATGTGCGCCAAGGATGGGAAGATCACCGGCCTGCGGGTCGATGTGATCGCCGATCACGGCGCGTTCGATTCGACGGCGCAGCCGACGAAGTTCCCGGCCGGCTTCTTCCACATCGTGTGCGGGTCCTACGACCTGCAGGCGTCGCACGTCAAGGTCAAGGCGGTCTACACCAACAAGGCGCCCGGCGGGGTCGCGTATCGCTGCTCGTTCCGGATCACCGAGGCGGTGTATCTGGTCGAGCGGATGGTCGACGCGCTGGCCATCGACGGGAACCTCGATCCGGCGGAGCTGCGGATGCGGAGCTTCATCCGGCCCGAGCAGTTCCCGTATGAGACCACGACGGGATGGACGTATGACTCCGGCGACTACGCGAAGACGATGCAGGTGGCGTTGGACATCGCCGGCTATGACGATCTGCGCAAGGAGCAGCAGGAGAAGCTCGCCAACGGGGAGATGATGGGCATCGGGATCGCCTTCTTCACCGAGGGCGTCGGCGCGGGTCCGCGCAAGCACATGGACCTCCTCGGGCTGGCGCTGAACGACGGCGCGGACCTGCGGGTCCATCCGTCGGGCAAGGCCGTCGTGTCGCTGAGCGCCCAGACTCAGGGCCAGGGCCACGAGACGACGTTCGCCCAGATCGTCGCCGAGGAGCTTGGAATTCCGCCGGAGGACATTCAGGTACGCCACGGCGACACCGACAAGTCGCCCTACGGCCTGGGTACGTACGGGAGCCGCTCGACGCCGGTCTCCGGCGGGGCGGTCGGCATCGTCTCGCGCCGGCTGCGCGACAAGGCCCGGATGATCGCGGCGACGATGCTCGAGACCCGGCCCGAGGATCTGGCGTGGGAGAAGGGCAAGTGGTACGTCCGAGGCGACCCGGGCAAGAGCGCTCCGATCACCAGCATCGCCGAGTACGCCTACAGCGGCAAGCCGATGCCCACAGGGTTCGAGGGTGGCCTGGACGCCCAGGCGCTCTACGATCCGCCGAACCTCACCTACCCCTACGGGGCATACATCGCGGTTATGGACATCGATCCGGGCACCGGACATCCCACCGTCAGACGGTTCATCGCGGTCGATGACTGCGGGGTGCGCATCAACCCGATGGTCGTCGACGGGCAGATCCATGGCGGCATCGCCGAGGGAATCGGCATCGCGCTGATGCAGGTCCTCACGTTCGACGAGGAAGGTAACTGCCTGAACTCGTCGTTCATGGACTACCTGATCCCGACGGCGCTCGAGTGCCCGAGCTTCGAGTTGGGTGAGACGGTCACGCCGTGCCCGCACCATCCCCTCGGGGCCAAGGGCGTCGGCGAGTCGCCGAACTGCGGTACCCCGCCGGCCGTGGTGAACGGAGTCATCGACGCGCTGTACCGGTCCAAGGGCATCAGCCACATGGACATGCCCTGCAACCCGGCGCGCGTGTGGATGGCCATGCAAGGGAAGGCAGAGCCGCCGCAATGATGAAGAGCGTGATGACGCGGCGAGCCTCCGAGCTCGCTGCGCTACGCGCCCCGTTCGTGACGGCTACCGTCGTACGGACGTCGCGTCCCACGAGCGCCAGCCCCGGGGACGTGGCGCTCGTGCTCGGGGACGGGACGATCGAGGGCTTCGTCGGTGGCGTGTGCGCGCAGCACAGCGTTCGCGTGCATGCGCTCAAGACGATCGCCAGCGGCGAGCCTGTGCTCCTGAAGATCCTCCCCGACTCGGTAACGGAGTCGGCTGACGCCGACTCCGTTACCG
>JALYZL010000241.1 GCA_030948875.1 Actinomycetota bacterium | reverse complement strand
ACGCTGGTCACCGCGGCCGAGCAGACCGCGGGCCGGGGCCGGCAGGGGCGCACCTGGACGGCGCCACCCGGACGCTCCCTGCTGTGCTCGGTCATCGTCCGCGATCCGCCCAGACTGTTGCCCCTGGCCGCCGGCGCGGCCGTCGCGGCCGCGGCTGACGCCGCCGCGTCCGCACGCATCGTCCAGATCAAGTGGCCGAACGACGTTCTCCTCGACGGCCGCAAGGTGGCGGGGATTCTCGTCGAGGGGCGACCCCAGGAGCGGTGGGCCGTCGTCGGCGTCGGCCTCAACGTGGCCGTCGCCGAGTCCGACTTCCCGCCCGAGCTTGCCGGGCGCGCCGCCACGCTCGGCCTCGGACCCGGGGGGATCGAGCCCGTCCTGGTGGAGTTGCTGACAAGGCTCGAGCATTGGCTGGCGGCGGACGCCGAGACGCTGCTCGCGGAGGTTCGCGCCCGCGACGCCCTGCTCGGCCAGCCGGTGCGCTGGGCCCGAGGCGAGGGTCGCGGAGGCGGCATCGACGGCGACGGACGCCTGGTCGTCATCACCCCCGACGGCGGGCGGGTAGCCCTCGATGCAGGAGAGGTGCATCTCGTGGCGCCCGAGAAGAGTTAGGGCACGAATCCGGTAAGTTCGGCGCCAGCCGATTCCATTGGGACCGGCGCGCCCCCTGCGCGGCGGTCAAGGAAGTAGTAAGCGAGCACGACCGCGGTGAAGAGGTTCATCCACAGCACGTTGAGAACCGTCCCCTCCCGGGGGAACACGGCATGGAGCGTCCCCGCAACCCCCGACAGGGCATGGGGCACGCCGTGGGTCGCGATCTCACCCGCCAGGGCAACGGCGCTCGAGACGATCCACACCACCACCCAGCGCCCGGCCGACATCGCGAGCACGAGGAAAAAGGGCAGCGTGATGAGGAGCATGCGGTCAAAGTCGGTGTCGGGAAGGAACACGTATCCGGCGAACAGCGACCACGCCATCGCTTCGCGGATATCGATCCGGCGCGCTGCGTACAAGGCGAGCGTGACGATGGTCCCCGCCACAGGCAGGAGCTTCGCCTCGATCGGCGCGTAGATCCCGATCTTCGCGAGGAGGATCGTCGGCGTCACGTGGATCGGCGGGTTGAAGGCGAGCAGGTCGTTGCGACGCGAGAAGGCATCGAGGCTCTTGGGGAACCACGGCAGGTTGCTCAGTGCGAGCACCGCGACGAATCCCGCCACCGGCGCCAGCACCCACCCCCGGTGCCGCCGGAGGCAGTGCAGGGCGAGCGCGGGAAGGGCGAAGGCGCCGAGGAACTTGAACGCCGCGAGCGCGGTCAGCGCCAGCCACGCGGTCCACTCCCGCCCCCGCTCGAGCGCGAGAAGGAGCGCGGCAATGCCAAAGAAGAGCAGCGTCTTGTCCTGCGCGTAGGCGGTCCACGACAGCAGCACGAACGGATTGAAGGCATAGAAGAGGATGAACCCCAGGCGCCACCCCAGCGAGCGCGGAAACGAGAATCCGATCAGGAGCAGGACCGCGACGTCGCCGAGCACGAAGAGCAGGCGGAGCATGGTCGGCGAATCGTGGATGGCCAGCAGCGCCGTGAAGACGGCGACCTCGAACGGCGGACTATTCGAGTGGACCGGGTTGATGAGCCCGTGCACAGGCGGATTGAACGGGTTGGCGCCGTGGAGCGCCAGGCGCGAGAAGTACGTGTAGATGCCGAGATTGTTGCCCCCGTTGGTGTGAGCGATGATCAGCACTCGCACCACCCCCGCGAGCAGGGTTATGGCGATCACCGCCAGACGCCAGCCGGCGGGACGGCGCAGGGTCGCGGCCACCTGCGCGCCGCCGAGCCGGGCGAACACCGCTCTAGGCGGCTTCTTCAGCGTTCCGGTCGCCCGCGGGCGCAGCCTCGGCAAGCGCGTCGGCGACGGTCTCTTCGACGCCCACGCGCCCAGAGGGATCGAGCGGCGGCACCTCTCCGTTCTCGTTCTCCCTGTCCTTCGACAGCGCCTCGGTGAGTACGTCCTCGGGAGGACCGTCGTCCAGGTCTAAGTCGTCGTCGAGCAGGTCGACGTCGGCACCGTTACCGGCGTCCGCCGGCGTCACCTTCCCCTCGCGGACATTCGGGCGTCCCGGCTTGGCCGCTCCGTTGGCTGACCCGCCTCCGCCGGCCTGGGGCTTGCGTCGGCGGCTCTTGGCCCGGCGTCCCTTGGGGAAGTTACGCAGGAGATCGCGGGCCAGGGCGGCGGGCTTGCGGGCCATCCGCGTGCGCGCCCCTCGCAGCGCCTCCTCGGCCTCGGGCGTGTGGGCCAGCGCGGCCGCAAGCAGGGCGGCTGACAGGCGCCGGTCCTCCTTGCGCGTCGCGTGCACCAGCCGGCGGGCGTTGCGGGCGTGCGCGCCGCCACTGGAGTTGACCAGGAGGCCGAGCAGTCGCTTGGTCTCCGGCCAGCGCTGGATCGCGTACTCCTCGTGCACCTCGCGCGTGTACTCGGCCAGCCGCCAGATCCACGCGTTGGCCTCGTCGCGACGGCCGATGCGCCGCTCGGCCAGAGCTTGCAGCATGATCTTCACGCCTTCGCGGCGCTCGTCGCGGGGCCAGCCGGCCATGATGTCGACGGCGGTGTCGAACGCCTCGGCGTCGCGTGAGGCGGCGATCTCCTGCAGCGCCCGCAGCCGCAACTGGGCGTTGCGGTTGCGCTGAACGGCGGTGAGGAGGAAGCGCCGCTTGAGCTCTCCGCCGCGATCGAAATGGAGCATCGCCTTCGCGCGCCGCCAACCGTTGGGGGCGACGCGAGCCCCCGCGAGCGCCGCCCACACGTGTTGCTCGCCGTAGTCGAGGTGATCGACGGCGATCCGCCAGAGCTCGCGCTCGAACACCTCAGCCCGCCGGTCGGGATCGGGGGTGACGGGAAGCACGCGACGCTCGACGCGGACCCGCCGTCCGCGCCCGCGGCGCACCGGCCCCACCACGATCGCTCCCCCACGGTAGACGTCGCGATCGAGCAGCGAGTGGAGGGTCACCACCGGGTCATCGTGCTTGGTCGCGGGATGGACGAAATCGACGACGATGCCCGCCTCCTTGCCAGGGTGTCGTCGCGTCACCCGCCCGACGCGCTGCTGATAGATGCGCTTGGACGCGGTCGGGGCAAGGTGCATGCAGATCGTCGCCCGGGGCGAGTTCCAGCCCTCGGCGAGGAGCTGCGCGTTGACGAGGACGTCGATCTTGCCCGACTCGTAGTCGGCGAGGATCCGGGCGAGCTGGCGCTTGGGCGTCTCGCCCGAGACCGCTTGGGCCTTCATGCCGAGCTCGCGGAACGAGTGAGCGACGTTATAGGCGTGGCGCACGCCGGCCGTGTAGACGACGCCGGGAACGCCGTTGAAGCGCGTCTTGTAGAGGTCGGCGATGGCCTGGTTGAACGGCCCCTGGTCGAGCAGCTCGGCCAACATCTCCTGGTCGAACTCGGTGTCCACTTCTCCGCGGCGCAGCGGAACCTTGGCGATCGTGCGCACGCCAGGCCCGGGCGGGATGCGGATACAGCGCAACGGCGCGATCACCCCGCGGCGGGCCGCCTGGGCGAGGTCGAAGCGCGAGGTCTGGGTCGGGAACAGGTCGGTGACGTGGCGGGCGATCAGCGCCCCCGTCGCGGTCATGCCGACGAAGACCGGACCGGCCCAGCTCCTGATCGCGGCCGACGTCTTCTCGCCCAGCGCGGTGTGCGCCTCGTCGCAGATGACGACCGTGTAGGCGTCGGAGATGCGGCTGGCGTTGCGTACGAACCACTGATAGGTCTCGACGGTGACGGGGCCGCCCGACGAGTCCTTGCCGTCGAGTAGAGCGGGGCTGATCCGCTTGGCGTAGCCGCGGTCGCGGAGCTCGCCATGGAACTGATCGACGAGGTTGCGCCGGTGCGTAAGGATCAGAACGCCGCCGGTCCGCGACGCCTCGACGAACCCGAGGGCGGCCACCGTCTTGCCGGCACCGGTCGCGTGCTCGAACCAGAATCGCCGAGCTGCGTTCGGGTCCTCGGCCTCTTCCTCGACCTCGACATCGTCGCCGACCTCCTCCTCGTCCTGCCAGTCCTGAGGCTCCTCGTCGGGCTCCTCGTCCTCTTCGTCGTAGTCCTCCTCATCCTCCTCCCCGGGGATCGCCGAGGAGGCGAGGACCGGGGGCTCGGGAGGGGACGCGGGGGCGTTCCCGTTGCCGTTCCCGTTGCCGTTCGTCCGCTGCTGCGCCTCGGCGAGCAGCGCAGTCAGCGTGCCCGAGAGCGCGTCGACCTGGTGGGCGGAGAGGACGGTGCCGTCGACCAGGTGCGGCTCCTCTTCGGAGAGCAGGCGCTCGAGCCCGAGGAGGAGGGCGAACCCCCGGCGCCACTGCACCGACGGCAGCTTGGCGCCCGTTTCGAGCTCGGCCGATGCCGCGTCGAGAGCGCGACGGCGCGCCGAACCTGGGGCGAGCGCCTCAGTGGCGGTCTCACCTTCGTAGATGAATCGCTCGCGCGTGAACTTCTCGGCGCGCGCAATCGCGTCAGTACTCGGAAAGGGGGTGTAAGCACCCATGCAATATTGGAAGGTTGAGTCTTGAATGCGAGCCGCGGCAACACGTCGTAGCGGCTCAGGCAGCGGCCCATGACAAAGTGGCCTGGGACGAGGTAAGGCACCCTCGGGAAGCGGCCCCCTCACCGATCTCGACGAAGGGGATAGCGGGTATTTAAGCAGATCGTGTGCCACTCGTGACGCGCGGGCGTGCATGTGGGGCGGGCGGGTCCCGATCTGCGAAGCTGTCGCTCATGCTGATGCAGGATATTCGGCGTGAAGTGCTCCGATGACGGTCGTCTCCCCATACGAGGTACGTCGAGCCCGCGGAGAGCAGGAGTACACCGACCTGCTCGCGCTTCGATACGAGGTCTTCTGCGTCGAGCAGGGCGTGCCGCGGCGCGAGGAGGTGGATGGACGCGACCACGGCGCCGTTCACCTCGTCGCCATCCGCGACGAGGTGGTGCTGGGGACCTGCCGCCTGGTATTCGTCGGCTCCACGGTGCAGTTCAGCCGGCTCGCGGTGCGCGAGTCGGCCCGCCGGCAGGGAATCGCCACGACCCTGCTCGAGGAGGCCGATGCGCAGACCCGCGCTGGCGCGGCGCGCCGGCTCGTGCTCCACGCCCAGACCTACGCTCGCGAACTCTACGAGCGCGCAGGATACCGCGCGCGGGGCCGCCCGTTCGTCGAGGCCGGGATCGAGCACGTCGCGATGGAGAAGACGCTCTGATCCGCTCCCTCGACGCGCGGCGCCGGAGCAGGCGGCTTGGCTGAGGTCAGGGTCGACCCGCTGAGCGGTCAGCGGGCCATCGTGGCCACCGAGCGAGCGGACCGGCCCGGCGGCGAGATCCGAGTTAGGCCCGCCGAGTCACTCGACCAGAGCAAGGACCCGTTCGCCGAGGGCCACGAGGATCGTACGCCGCCTGAGCTCTATGCGATCAGGCCCGGCGGAGGGCTGCCGAATTCACCGGGCTGGATCGTCCGCGTCGTGCCCAACCTCTACCCGGCCATCACCCCTGATGCTCCGCTCCCGGCCCGTCAGGCCAATCCTGATCTCTTCTGGGCCGGCCCTGCGCGGGGCGCCCACGAGGTGATCATCAACGCACCCGATCCCGTCACTTCACTGGGGCAGCTCACCGTCGAACAGGTGTCGACGGCGATGGAAGTATGGCGCGAGCGCATGCGCGCCCACCCCGAGGCGGCCTGCCTGCACCTGATCGTCAACGAGCGGATCGAGGCCGGGGCATCGCTCCCCCATACCCACGCCCAGCTTTACGCACTCGACTTCGTACCCGCGGTGATCGCCCGCGAACGCGAGCGCTTCGGCGCCTACGCCACACGAACGATGGGCGCCAACCTGCTCGCCGACCTGGTGCAGGAGGAGGTACGCCTCCGTGAGCGCATCGTGGCGATTGACGGAGAGTCAGTCCTGATGGCGCCCTACGGCGCGCGCTTCCCGTTCCAGCTCATGCTCGCCCCCCGCGTGCCGCGCATGCGCTTCGAGGACGACGGTCCGATCGCCGCGGCGATGCTCCACGGCGCCGTGGCACGGCTGGCGGGGCGCTTCGGCGCAGGTCCACCACTCAATCTCTGGATCCGCACCGCGCCCAGCGGCGCTGAGCACTTCTGCTGGCGGATCGACATCGTCCCCCGCCTTACCCATATCGCCGGCCTCGAGCTCGGCGCCGGGGTGAACCTGAACATCGTCTCCCCGGAGCGGGCCGCCGCGGAACTCCGCGACAGCTGACCGAGGATTGTCAACGGGTGCGCCTCCTGGCGCGGCCTACTTACACGAGCAGATACCCCGGTTAGGGGTATCAGTCAAGGTCACGAGCGAATGGGAGCGGTCCTAGCGGAGCTGGCAGGTGTACATTCTCACCCTCGTGCTCGGGTCTGTCCGAGGGGTGCCTCCTCGCCCCGTCAAGGTTACGAGGGCCAAGGCTCCAGATTGCGATCGGGCTAGGGGAACCTGTTAGGATCCGAGCTATGCCGGTCGAAGCCGCCCTCGTCGTCGCCAAGCCGCAGGGGCAAGGTGATCAAGTTGACATCTTTATCGGGTGTGTCCAGGCGTTGGGAATCACCCGAGTTAAGGCCTGCGCGGTCGCCGATCTGGCTAACTAACCGACTCGCGACCGCAGCTTATGCTGCGTGGCGGGCGACCAACGAGACGACATTCCACGCGCGGGTAACCGCGTGACGCAGTGGGGATGTACGATCGTCAAACACCCCCCAGTAACCTGAAGGAGCAACACACTTTGATCGATCGCATTCGACAGGAGATTCAGGAGCGCCTCGAGCAGCTCCTCGCGGAAGCAGAGAAGCTGCGTGACGCGCTCGCCGCTCTCGATCCGCGTGAGCAGAAGCCGAAGCCGCAGCGCGCCCCCACGCGTCGTTCGGCGCGTTCGGCCTCGCGGCGCGCCTCGACGCGCTCGACCAACTCGTCGACCCGGGCGAGCGCTCGTCCCGCGGCCTCGAGGGGGTCCAACTCTCGCACCGCACCGGGCGCGACCAAGAACGCGGTACTCGCCGCGCTCGAGAAGGGTGGCGCGATGACCGCCGGCGAGGTCGCCACGGCGAGCGGCCTCGGTCGTGGCACCGTGAGCACGACGCTGTCCAAGCTCGCCAAGAGCGGCGTTGTCGTCAAGGCCGACCGCGGTTACAAGCTGCCCGAGGGCGCCAAGGCGAACGCCGCTTAGGCATTGCTGAACGCAGTACCTGCAGCGAAGAATGCCAGCGCCGGCGCGCCTCAGATCAGAGGATCCCGATCTCCGAGTTGTCCCCGACCAGGAATCGGAATGCGCGTGGCTGGCGCTCATCTCGTCCGATGGTGACGTTGCGTCCGAGGAGTGAGGACTCCATACGGCCCGCGAGATCGTGCACCGAAGATCCGGCGAGCAGGATCGAGTGCTCGACTTCGGCGTTGCGGATCTCGCATCCTTCCCCGATCGCCGTGTAGGGGCCGATGTAACAGTCGGTGAGTCGCGCGCCGGCCCCGATGATGGCGGGACCGCGCACCGTCGAGCGCTCTCGGCGCGCGCCCGACTCGATCACCACCCGACCGTCGACCTGTGAGTCGACGAGCTCGCCTTCCATCCGCGTCTCGATCGTGTCCAGGACGAGCCGGTTCGCCGCCAGCATGTCCTCTAGGCGTCCGGTGTCCTTCCACCAGCCCTGGACGATATGCGGCTCGACCCGCATGCCCTGATCGACGAGGTACTGAATTGCGTCGGTGATCTCGAGCTCCCCGCGGCCGGACGGCTCGATCGCGCGCGCGGCGCTGTGAACACAGCCAGTGAACATGTAAACGCCGACGAGGGCGAGATTGGTCTTGGGCTGCTTGGGTTTCTCCACCAGCTGGACGACAGCCCCGTCGTGCAGCTCGGCGACGCCATACTGCTCGGGATCGGGGACCGGGGTGAGGAGGATCAGCGCGTCGGGCTGGCTCGAGCGGAAGGCGGCGACGAGATCCTCGATCCCGCCTTGAAGCAGGTTGTCGCCGAGGTACATGACGAACGGAGCCACGCCAAGGAACGGCTCGGCGGTCAGTACCGCGTGGGCGAGGCCCAAGGGCTCTTCCTGCTCGATATAGGTGATGCTGACCCCGAAGCGATCGCCGGCGCCCACCGCGGCGCGGATCTCAGCTCCCGTCTCCGGCGCGATGATAATCCCAACCTCGCGGATGCCGGCCCGCGCTATCGCCTCGATGCCATAGAAGAGCACAGGCTTGTTGGCCACCGGCACGAGCTGCTTGGCGCTCGTGTAGGTGATCGGGCGCAACCGCGTGCCCTTCCCCCCGGAGAGGATCAACCCCTTCAGCTCTTGCATGCGTGGCGGAGGGTACTCGGCGCGGCGTGCAAGGCCCGCGCCGATCAGTCGGTGCCGCCGAGCTTTCGGTGATCCCAGCTCGCCGTCCGCTCAGGCACGAGCTGCAGCGCCACGCGCTTGCCGCGCCTGCCGGCGCACGTCCTCGACGGGCCCGCCGGCGGTGGCGCGAGC
>JALYZL010000226.1 GCA_030948875.1 Actinomycetota bacterium | reverse complement strand
CGATCGTCAGCGGTCCACATGACCTCGCCGCGGATACGTGGATGACCGTTGAATGTTCCGAAGCGGTCCCACACCGGGGCTTCGAGGGCGTGGCAGAGTTCGTCGCGGCCTGTCCAGCGTTCGACGTCAACCAGGGCCTCGCCCTCGAGACGAAGAAGCTCGATCACGTCCGTGTGGCCGCCGCGCCCGGCCTGACCTGAGAACGGCACCACCGCCGCGGTAGCGTCGCGCCGCTCTAACTCCTCCCAGACGGCCGTGCGGCGCACCAGCTCCCAGCGGGCCGGTCGCAGTCTTGCCGTGTGAACCTTCGACGCCACGCTGCCGCTCGGCGTGCAGCAGCGCTCTCCAGAGGGCGCCTTGCACGTCGGGCATGGCCGCTCGAGCCAGCCGCGGGCTGCATGCAACTGTGCGGCTGGCTCATGGTGACCGCGAGCACCACGGCGCCCCCAACGCCACACCTGGCACCTTGCGCCAGGCGCCGCACCGCAGGCCGGGCACCACTGCTCCAGCCAGGTCAGACGATCACTCATCGCCCCTCCCGGTGTCCGATGGCCGCAGATCGTGAGGCGCGGAACGATGCTGCAACGGTGCTGCAAATTGAGCAGCCGCAGTGTCTATCCGGGGTTCTCGGCGTCCTCTCCTGGACAGGCTGCCACCCAACGGAATCCCCTGCATTCCCTGCGATTTCTGCCGTCTAGCAGGGAAACCGCCACCCAGGCCCAGACCGGAGACGCTTACGTTACGAGTGAAGTGCTCTACCAGCTGAGCTACGTCGGCGTTTGCAGGGTTTCCCGGATTTCCCGGCTCTCGGCCCCGGTTTGGGGCTGCGCGGGGGCCGCAAAATCCTGGTCGGCCGCTGCTCGGGCAAGGGTAGCCGACGCTCGCGGCGCTCGGTGGATGCTAATCACAGCTAGTTGACCCTTGGACGCCAGTGCGGGAAGGCCGCGGCGCTCAGGCTGGGCAAAGCCAGCGGTCGTCGGTCTTCTGAGCCGCCGTGTCGGGACGCTCGAAGTACTGGCGAGGGGTGAACGCTGTCGACGTCGGCCCATGCGCACGGAGATGCTCAAGGCGCTCCTCGGCTTCGCGGACGGTCGGGCGGTGCCCGACCGGCACCCACCACAAGGCGGTGTGCAACCCAAGGCGCTCGAACCACTCGCGGCGGCGGCGCATCACCGCGACGTGCGCCGGATCGCGGTAGACGAAGTCGCGCATCGCATCCCGAGACTCCCATACCGTGAGGTTGATAATCAGCCGCGGATCGTCACCGAACCCGCGGATCGCTGTAGCGTCGCCATCCGCAGTCTGCATCCGCCACACGAATCCCGGTGCCCGGTCTGCCCGTGCGTTGACCGGGTCCAGAGCAGCCATGAAATCCTTGAGCATCGGTGCGTCCAACGGCCCGCGCGGGAGCGCGACGTTCACCTGAGCGAGTTGGTGCCCGACCGTCATACACACAGCCTATGCTTCAAACGCGACCAGTCGACAGCAACGTCCCTCTGGTCAGCGCCCACCTTGCGGTCGCTCATCCGCCAGTGCCGCGGCGATCACGCGCCGGTCGATTTGGCTCGTCGCGTGAACGGAGTCGTTCACACCGTCCCGCTAGCGCGATCTCTCGCTCATCGAGCTGGGAGGTGTCTCCTTGAGCCAGGCGCGTAGCGCATGGCCGATCTGTTCGCCGGAGTCTTCTTGCATGAAGTGCAGGCCGGGGACGGTGACCTCGGTCTGGTTGGGCCAGGTGCGACAGAACTCGCGTGCCGGGCCAACGAGGATCTGGCCGGGTTCGGCGTTGACGAACAGCTTGGGGATCGGGGAGGCGGCGAGCCACGCGCCTTAGTCCTCCATGATCGCGGCGACGTCGGCCGGTTCGCCGTCGAGGGGGATCTGCCGCGGCCAGGTCAGCGTGGGTCGCCGTCCCTCGCCCACGTCGGCGAACGGACGGCGGTACTCGGCCATGGTCTCAGGGGTCAAGGGGCTCAGCACGCCACCGGGCAGGATGGCCTCGACGAACATGTTGTTCTCGAGGATCATCTGTTCCCCCGCCGGGGATCGCAGGGCCTGGAACAGCTCGACCGCGGGCTGTGGAAATTCGGCCCAGCGGCCCGGGCGGACTGCCGCTTCCATGTACGCGATTCCGCGGACGAAGTGGGCGTGTCGGCGCGCCCAGTCAAAGGCGAGCGCGGAGCCCCAGTCGTGTCCGACGAGGGTCACGTTGCGGGTCGCGCCGACGTAATCAAACCAGGCGTCGAGATAGTCAGAGTGCTCGGCGAAGGTGTAGGAGTCCGGTCCGGAGTAAGCAAGCTTGTCGCTGTCGCCCATGCCGATCAAGTCGGGCGCGAGGCAGCGGCCCAGATCGGCGACCTCCGCGATCACATGCCGCCAGAGATACGACGATGTGGGGTTGCCGTGCAGCAACACGATTGGATCGCCCTCCCCGGTTTCGGTGTAGGCCATCCTGATGCCGTTCAGGTCGGCGAACTGCTTGTCAATTCGGGTCATCGTTGTCTCCTGGGTGTGCGGATTGGCTGGTCAGATCCGCCGCCGGCGGTTGGCCCGTTCGTTGGCGGCGAGTGGGGGTTGGCCCGCAGCCGGCTCCGGGGGGCCTCCTTCTCGCGGTCCCGGGGCCGTCTGGTTGATCTGCTTTGGGGCGGATGTCGGTCAGGTGTCCGGGGTTGCAACGGTTTCGCCGACCTCGACGGCGCCGCCGCGGGCCAGGCCCGGGCAGCCCTTCGCCAGCGCGACGGCGGCGTCGTAGCTTTCAGCTTTGATCAGCATGTAGCCCGTCAGGACGGTGCCGGCGGCTGTCTCGCCGAGTGTCGTCGCCCGACCGACTCGGTTGCCGAAGTCGACGATGCTGGCGCCGAGTTCCTCGAACCACTGACCCCAGGCGGCCTCTTGCTCAGGATCGGACGCTCGACCAGTCTGACCGCGAAACGACAGAACGTAGCTGGACACGATTCCTCCTTTGGTTTGCCCGGCGGTTGATGCCGGCTCTAACCATCCGACGCGCGACTACAGGTCGTTTGGACGTCAGCGGGATTTTCTTGCGGACATCAGACTCGAGGCTAGGCTTGGACTACGACCCCATGACGTCAGCGTCCGATCCGCGGCCCGCCCGAAAGACCAGCCTAGATCTGGGCCTTGATCGACACCCGGGCAGCCACGGCGGTGTCTCACCGAGTCGAACTGGGCCAGGCCAGGGCTCACACGAGCACGGTTCGGGCGTACTGCTTCAAGCGCGGTAGACCGCATGGCCAGATGTCTCCGCGTCGTTGCCCATCGAGCAGCGGGCCGAAGAGGGCGACGATGTCCCAGCGGGACTGGCCCGCGAGCGAGCTCCCAGCAGCGGCTCGATACGCGTCCAGAAACCTGTCGGCGATCAGCAGCTTCTCGCTCGCCGGCATCGTCGGAACGTCGATGCCCGATCCGGCCCGGGCCCCCAGCGGCGGCGTTCGCGACTATCGCGGCGCCTGCTGGCGCTGGGTTGGGCTTGGTGGAATCGTGCCGCGGCGTGCAGCTCGCCGGTGGGGCGCGTGATGCCCGATTGGGATGGGAGCCCCTGTGTCGAGGGTGCCCATCGAGTTTCCATGCGCGCGTCTATCTATGCGGCATGAGTCTCTTGTACGCCGACGAGAATCGAGGTGTGTTCTTGGGGTTGGCGCCGGTGTTCGGACAGGATCGCGGCGATGATCCCGATCGTTGAGAGTCCGACGGCGACCCACTCGGCCGGGGTGACCTCGTTGATGAGCGCGTGCGGCGTCGTGTAGCCGCCGTGGTGAGTCAGCACGGAGGCGACGATGGCGACGCCGAGCTCGCGTCGCGCGTTGTTGGCTCCGGAGGCGACACCGGCTTCTTTGCATCGGGACTCCGCTGATCACGGCGTTGGCGACGGTGGGGAAGCAGAACGAGGTGCCGATTCCGGCGACGGTGAACGCGCCGCCGAGATGGAGGTAATCGACGCCGGGGGCGGCGATGCTCGCGACCCATGCGTCGCCGACGGCTTGGAGGGTGAGGCCGAGGATCATGCAGCGTCGGTTGCCGTAGCGGTCGGCGAGCGTCCCGGCGATCGGCGCGATGAACATCGGCGGCAGCGTCCACGGGGAGCAAGCGGATTCCGGCCTGCAGCGGCGTGTGGTGCAGTCCGGTCTGCAGCAGCTGGGACATGAGGAACAGGCCGGGCGGGATCATCGGATGCTCGGCGTGGCGCTCCCAGGCGATGAACGCCACGATCAACGCCAACCCGCTCGTTGAACACCAGATACACGACGCGCAGCACCCCGCCGATCCGCTCGGGTGGCTCCTCGTCGGGCGGGACCCGGTACGGGATCTTCGCGTCAGCGATCTTGCGCTTCGCGCGCACGATCCGCTTGCCCATCGTCGGCTCCGCGACCAGAAACGCCCGTGCGATCTCCCCGGTGCTCAGGCCGCGGAGCGCCCGCAACGTCAACGCCAGCCGGGCCGGCATGTCCAGCGCCGGCTGACAGCAGGTGAAGATTAACCGCAGCCGATCATCGACAATCGTCGGCTCATCACTCATCAACGGGTCCTCCTCCTGTGCGTCCAGCGCCACCAGCGCCACCAGCGCCGCCAGCCAGGCGGCGCGGTCGGCCAGCGCCCGGGAGCGGCGGATGCGGTCGATCGCACGTCGCCGCGCCGCGACCGTGAGCCACGCACCCCGGGTTCGCCGGCACCCCGCCACGACCCCAATTCGCGGCTGCGTCCACGAACGCATCCTGGACGGTGTCCTCGGCGAGCTGAAATCGCCGACATACCGGATCACGGTCGCGACCACCGCGCTGCGCTCCTCGCCAAACGCCCGATCCAACGCCGCCGCAGGATCCACCGGCGCGGGCCGCTCACCCCCGAGCACCCTCCGATGCCATCCGATCCGCCATCACCGGCCGCACGTCCACCGACCCGTACCGGATCAACGGGATGCGCCTCGCGTGATGCAACGCCTCGTCCAGATCGGCGCACTCCAGCACGTAAGAGCCAGCCAGGAACTCCTTGGTCACCGCGCACGGACCCATCGACGATCTCCGGCTCGCTGCCGCGCTGACGAACCGTGGTCGCCACGCCCACCGGATGCAGCCGACCGGTCGACACCAGCACTCCCTGCTCGCCCAAGCTGTCATACCAGCACACGGCACTGCCTCCCCGTGTCTCGCACACAAACGCATGCCGATCGACAGATGCCCCACCTGCGCGCGACGACCGCTCGTCGTCGCTGAGGCGGCACGCGAGATCGGAGGCGCCGAGCTGCGCGCGAGGTCAATAACCGCACACGCTTCGCACGGCCTGGCGGAGCCCTAGCCTCGGCAAGGCCTGCTTGCGATCGGACGCCCGCCCGACGCAGACTCACCCGACGCGAGACAAGCGGGAGCTCCGTCACTGGAGTTGTTCGTTGAGGAGATCCAGCCAACCCGCAAGTGCTCGACGCGCTGCTGCTCTACGAGGGAGCAGCAGTCATGCCGGGCCTCGACCGCTGTGTCGCAACGGACGAGGAGCATGAGCTCGGCGGCGGTCGCGACCGGCGTCCGCTTCGCGTGCGGATACGGAAGCGCGGCAGTGGCCCCGGGCACCCAAGAGCCAGGTATCCGGCGCCGCCACGATCCGGCGGTGGTCCTGCTTTGCTCGTCTGAGGCGCTAGGCACCACCGGGCCCGGGAGCCCTGGTCCGCGCGGATGGGATGGCGCTCGCGTTCCGCCTCGCGCCGATCGTCGGCATGCGCCGCGAGCTTGGCGAAGTTTGGAACTACCTTTCTGTCGTCGATGTTCGGGCCGCTATTCGCGGGATCGCCGCGGGCGCCGGCGGCGAGCTGACGCCACCCGAGGCCGGGAATGTCGGGTTCTGCTCGGCCGACTCTTCGGCTCTGATAGACATGAGCGAAAAGCGGCGCTGGCAGATCGGCGAGTTGGCGAAGAAGACCGGTCTCAGTGTGCGCGCGCTGCGTCACTACGACGAGCTGGGCCCGCTGAAGCCTTCCGAGCGAAGCGATGCCGGCTACCGGCTCTATGCCGAAGTCGACGTGCGGCGGCTCTTCCGGATCGTCGCCCTGAGGGATGACCGTGAACCAGGAACAAGATCAGTGGTCAGGGCTCTTTCATCATCCTGACACCCTCTTTTTCGAAGAGCAGCTCTTGACGAGCGAGCGCAGCGATCAAGAGGTCGAGCTGCTCACGCGCCTCCTCGAGCTCGAAGAGGGCACGGAGGCGCTGGACGCGCCGTGCGGTTGGGGCCGGCACGCCAACAGGCTCGCAGCACGCGGCTGCCGCGTCGTCGGCCTCGACAACGACCCCGTTATCCTGCAGCGCGCGCGCGAAGACGCGACGGCGATGGGGACGCAGGCCGACTATGTCAAGGGCGACCTACGCACGCTGCCCTTCGCGGATGGCCGCTTCGAGGCCGTCTTCAACTGGCGCACCTCGTTCGGATTCTTTGACGAGGAGGGCAATCGCAAGCAGCTGCACGAGTTCGCTCGCGTGCTGCGTCGCGGCGGCCGGCTCGCGATAGATCTCCATAGCCGCGACGACATCGTGCGCCGCATGCCCGCGCGCGGACCGCTGATCAGCGTCGCCGAACGCGATGGTGACTTCCTGATCGAGCGTGTGCGCTTCGACGCCGTGGCCGGCCGCTCGAGAACGGAGCGGGTCGTAGTACGCGACGGCCGCGTCCGGCGGTTTCGCTTCTCGCTGGCGATACCACCGCTCTCAGTACTCCGCGACTGGCTCTGCCAAGCCGGCTTCAGCGAGGTCGACGCCTACGGCCAAAACGGCGAGCCCCTCCGCATTGACAGCCGCCGCCTGCTCATCGTCGCCCAGCGCTAGCTGCTGGCTGACAGAATCGCCGCATGGACGCGCGCGAGTGGAACGCGTACCTTGACGAGGTTCTGATCGGTTGGCCGCGAGAAGCGGTCGATCCTGATCGTCGACTATCTATGACCCCGGTGGCCGCAGGTTTCGCCGTCGCCAGCCACGCCTCGTCACGCGCTGTCGCGACCGACCGGGTGGGGAGCGTGCGAATGGTGGGGAGCTTGAGCGGTGTTGTCATCGTGTGATCGGGCGTGCGGGGAGGTGGGCGTCGACGAGCGCTCGCCCGGGAACGGTCAGCGCGTAGAACATGATCTTTCCGTCGCGGCGGGAGCGCGCGAGCCCGGCTTCGCGCAACGTCCGCAGGTGGTGCCCGACGAGATTCTCGGCGCGGCCGGTGATCGATGCGAGATCGCAGACGCACAGCTCCTCGCCCTCCCGGAGTGCCAGCGCGATCGTCAGCCGTGTCGGATCGCTGAGCGCCTTCGCGTTGCGGGCGGCCGAGGCGACCTGCTCGCGGTCGATCTGGTGGCGGATCTCCTCGGCGCGAGGGAGGTCCAGACACAACAGATCGCAGCGGTCGTCAGCCACAACCTCATACTAACGTGCGTTGGGATGAGGATCTCACGTCGTCGATCGTCGATTACGCGGACGTCGACCGACGCGGCGACTTGTTGCGAGACACCGGCCCCTCACCGGGTTGTTGCGGTGAGCGCGTCGAGTTGGTGGCGTTGATGCTTGAGCAGGCCTGCGAGGACCTGTTCGAGGGTGCGTTGCCCGTCGCAGAACCGGAAGCTGTCCTGCGGCGGGATCGCCTCGAGCTGGCTGTCGGTCAACTCGGCGATCCGCCCGAGCGCGCTTCGGGCCGTTGCGAGCTGCGCGACCACGGCGTCGAGGTTGATGCCGGTCGCCGTGTACGGGTCGTCGTGTTGGCCAACGCCGGGAACGTGGTCGGCGGGTCCATGTCCGAACGCGCGCTGGAACCGCGGGATCCGGTGGCTGGCATGCTGAGTCGAGGTGTGCGCGGCGGACATCCGGTCGCTGGTCTGGACGAACCCGGCGATCCGCGCGTAGTTGTCGGCCGTGTGCCGCACGAACGCGCCAACCGTCCCGTCGCCGAGCTTCTCCCGACCCGCGCACGCTCGGCGCAGTGCCGCCTCATCCCATGCCGAGATGAGCCCGATCAGCTCCGCGACCTGTCCGTCTGCGGTTGCGTGGAGCTGTGCTGCCTGTCCAGTCATCGAGACTCCTTGAGGTGCGGGTCAGTGGTGGGCATGGGCGACGTGCCCCTGCTCGACCGATGTGTTCCCGCCCAAATACTTGTCCGGGTCGGCTTCGAACGCGTGTAGGCAGCCGGCCGAGCAGAAGTAGTAGGTCTCCGCGCCGAACTCCTTGGTGAGCGCCTTGTCGCGGTCGACCTTCATCCCGCACACCGGGTCTGTCGCTCCGCGCCGCGCGGTGAGCCAGATCAGACCGGCGAAGATCACGACGCCGAGGACGTTGAGCGCGAGCCTGTAGTCGACATGGACCGAGCTGAAGATGTCGGCGCGCGTGGGGCGCGGTCCGGTCGGGAGCGCCCCGAGCGCGCTGAAGATGCCGTCGACGATTAGCGCTGCGATTGCCATCGTCGCGAACATCAGGCCGGTGATCCGCAGGGCGAAGGTGGTGCCGTAGTACTTGCGGTAGATCGCGAGGATCGGCAGTACGATCAGGTCGGCGAAGATGAACGCGAGCACCCCGGCAAACGAGATGCCGCCGGACCACAGAACGGCGGCGAGGGGAACGTTCCCGACGGAGCAGACGAAGCTCAGCACCGCGATCATCGGTCCGACGATCACGTTCTCGATCGCCTGCCACGGCTGCGGTGCGTGGCGAAGGAACAGGTGCTCGAAGAAGCCGTTGCCGAGCTGGGCGATGAACCCAGCGAGCACGAAGCCGATCGTAATCTCCTTCCACAGCATCTGCCAATCGCCGCGGAAGTTGTGCGCGACGTCTGACCAAGCCCGAGCCGAGGTCAGCCGCTCGCGCCAGGACAGCTGCTCGCCGGCCATGTGATGCTGATGGCCGGTGTCGGCCTCACGCGCATGCTCGCGCGCCTGTTCCTCGAGCTGGCGGCTGACGAACAGGCGAAGCAGCACCGTCATCAGCACGATCATCACGATCCCGCCCAAGTACTCGGCGACGGTGAACTGCCAGCCGATCAGCACCCATAGGACGAGCCCGAGCTCCCATACCAGGTTCGTCGACGCGAACTGAAACGCCAGCGCGGACGCGGCCGAGGCGCCCTTCTGAAACAGCGACTTCGCGATCGCGATCGCGGCATAGGAGCAGGACGAGGACGCGGCGCCAAGCCCGGTCGCCCAACCGATCGACCGGACATCGGAGCCGCTCATCAGTGCCTCGATCCGCTCGCGCGGGACCCATGCCTGCACGATCGCGGAGATCGCGAACCCGAGCACGAGCGCCCACCAGACCTCCCATGCCATCAGGAACGAATCGCGCAGGCCGTGCCAGATGACATCGAGAACGGTCACGGCAAGCACACTAGCAGATACCCCTAGGGGGTAGAGGTAGCTGGTAGGATGAGGCGTATGCCGAACAGTGAGACGCCCACCAGGGGCTATACCGCCACAAAGGAGCAACTGCTCACGCGACTGGCGCGGATCGAGGGACAGATCCGCGGGATCGAGGGAATGGTCACCGACGACCGGTACTGCATCGACATCCTCACCCAGATCAGCGCCGCGCAAGCCGCGCTTGACAAGGTCGCGCTCGGCCTGCTCGACGGGCACGCGCACACCTGCGTGATCGGCGCCGAACCGGGTCAGCAGGACGAACGGACCGAGGAGATGATGGCCGCCGTCGGCCGGCTCCTCAAACGCGGCTGACGCGAATCGCGACGCGCCAGCGGAGGCACGGTCACGTGAGGAGCTTCTCCGCGAGGAGAATCGCTCCGAGGGTCGCGAGCGCGGCTCCCGCGACGCCCTCCGCGAACCCGGGTCGTTCAGGCGGCCGCCGAGACGCACACCGACGATCGCCTCCGATCGAGTCGGGGAGCGGAGGTTACGTGCGAGCGGCTATTTCGCTCGCGCCCAGCTAGAGGCCGGCGGACAGCGGTGGTAGCCAATCGGTGGCGTTCAGGGATGCCGGCTGGCCGGGCGTCAGGAAGCGCTGGAGGCCTGTCGGAACCGGCTCGTTCCAGAACGGGGCTTGGTGGGCGGTGTAGAGGCGGCAGAACTCGAGCCATTCGGGGGTTCGTGGTGGCTCGTTGCCGTAGCCAGCGAGGAGAGCGACCATCGCCGATGGCGGGTCTGGGCAGCGAGACGCGAACGTGGCGAGGTCGAACGCGGGGCCGCACCTGAGGCCGAAGGGGTCGATCGCGCGCAGGCCCGCGGTGGTGTTGAGGATGTTGTCGGGGATGAGGTCGCCGTGGAGGAAGGCTGCCTCGGTCGGCCCTGACGCGAGTTGTGCGAGGAGGTGCTGCCGGCGCCGGCATACGGCTGAATCGCGCATGGCGCGCGTCGTCCTGCGCCCAGCTTCGCACATCGCTTGAACGCTGCTCGTCGCCCCGGGCCCGCAGGTTCTCCGATAACTCGCTCGCCGCGGTCAGCTGTTCAAGCGGTGTTCCGGCCGGGATCGCGTTCATGAGCTGATCGATGTCCGGAATCGCCGTCACAGCGTCAGAGCTAGCTTGACGACCTTGGGGCGTCACCACGTCCTTGACGCGACGTCGAGATCCACCAACCGGACGCTCATGGTGCGAGGAGGTAGGCGGGCTCGCGCATCGTGAGGTCGTGAAGCGACTCTTGCGCGCATCGCGCGAACAGCCACAGCCTGACGCGCTCGGGATCGAGATCCATAAGCTGAGCCATGCGGCGCGCCAGGCCGACGGGATCGGTCGCTAGGCGCTCATCGCAGTTGAGCATGTGCTGCACCGGGTCGTAGGCGGGGTCGCCGATGAACGGCTTCGGGTCGATCGCCAGCCACGGCTCGCGGTGTGAGGCGAGGACGTTCTCGGCGTGCAGGTCGGTGCACAGCAGCACCGCGCGGTCGGCGCTGCGAGGCAGCTCGTGCAGCAGCGTGATCGCGTCGCGCGCGAGCGTGAGATCGAGCCCGCGGTCGTCGGTGTCGAGATCGCGCTCGAAGCTGTCGGCCCAGTCGTCGCACATCGCTTGCAGCGGCTGGAACGGGTGATCCTCGGGCGGGTGGTGGTCCCATAGCCGGCGCAGCAGTGCCGCGAGTACGACGTCCTGGTCGGGCTCGGGCAGAGCACTGCCGAGCGGCGTGCCCGGCATGCAGCGCTCGAGCAGCAACGCGATCGTGTTCTCGAGCGTCTCCTCGGCCAGGCACCGAACGGCACCGTCCCCGTCCCAGAGGCGCAGGGCGTCGCCTTCGTGTTCGGCCTCGGGGTGTCGCCAGCCGGCTTTCAGCACGAGCTCGCGGCCCGTTCGGTCGCGGGCGGGTGCAACCCACGCGCATTGCCCGCCGGGCAGCAGCGGCTCGCCAAGCACCAGCGACGACCTGGACGCGAGCTGCGCGATCTGCTCGGGGAGCGTCGCAAGCCAGGCGTGGCGCCGCGGATTATCGTCCTCCTCGACGTTGCAGCGCAGCCGGCGGGGGATCTCGATCACCCTGCGCCCCCGGCGGGTCGGGCGGCGCGGTAGCAGCGCATCCCCTCGCAGTCGGGCTCAGCCGAGCGCACGCAGAACCCGGCCCCCTCGAGGCATCGACGGCACGCCACGTTCTCGGGCTCGACGCCGGCCTCGAACAGCTCGACGAACGCGAGCTCGGGCCGGGCGAGCAGCGCGGCGACGATCACGCGCCCAACTCCGCGGCCGCGAAGAGCCGGGTCGACGGCGAACGCGATCGACCCGGTCGCCACCTCGATCGAGTCGGTGATGATCGGCCCGTCGGGTCCCTGTGCGCCCTAGGCGGTGGCGCGGTCAAACGTGCCGCAGTCGACGTAGCCGACCGCAGACCGTCGAGCTCGGCGAGGTAACGGTGAGCGGCGGTCTGGACCGCGCCGCGGAACGTCTCGCCGAGCGCGCGTTCGCCGTGCTCGAGCATCGCCGCGGGCCAGTCCGGACCGCCGAGATACGGGCGCGTGTCCGGATCCCGAAACCAGGACGCCACGATCGGCAGGTCTGCGTGCGTGAACGCACGCAGGCTCACTTCCGTCAGGGTCACCGGCCAATCATCGCTCCTAGGCCGTGGGCGGCGTCATCGCCGTTCATTGCCTCACGGTTGGTGCTCGAGGGCCGCGAGATCGTTCTGCGCCTCGCTCTGACCGTGGTGCTCGGCCCAGCCCGCGGGCGTCGCGTCGTAGCCGCGGTCGCGGACCGGAGCTCCGGTGCGAGCGCTCGGTTCCCGGCCATGCACGCCGAGATGAATTGGTCGACGTCGTCGCCGCCGGGCTGCGCGCCGGCAGAGGCGAGCAGGTCGACGATCGCGAGGTGTCCCAGCAGCGCGGCCTCGTCGATCGGCGAACGGCCCCGTGGCCCGGGTGCTGCGTCCCCATGCCGGCGGGATCGACGCCGTGGGCGAGCAGTGGCCGGACTCTGTCGGGAAGCCGTGGTGGGTGGCCGCGATCAGATCGTTCTCGAGCATCTGCTGGGGCGAGGCCTGCCGGTCGCCGAGCAGACGGCGCCAAAGGCCGCGGAGTCCGCAATCTCGGGCCGGAAAGGAGACACCGACCACAAGCACTGCCAGCACTTCAGGTGGGCTTCGCCCCCTGCGCGGACCGGCAGCGCCCTGCGCGCCCGGCAATCTTGACCCGCCCCGCAACCGCCGTTAGATGCTGGCCGCGGCGGTGAGTGTGGCGCAGGCGAGGTATTCGACCTGCTCGGCGAACGGCCAGCGCCAAAGCGCGGTGTCAACGATCGGGATCGCGAACTGGTGGAGCGCGGTGCGCGGGTCGCTGCGGTGCGGTCCGTCGCCGCGGGCGGCGAGTCGTAGTCCGGCGTTGGCATGCAGCTTGGCGATCGTGAGGATCTGGTTCAGGGTGACCGGTTGTGGGTGGCCGGGCCACCATGCGATCGGATCGTGGATGTGCACGACGATTCCGTTGGGTGCGGAGATCTGTAGCCGTGAGACGATCGAGCGGGTCACACCCGGGGCGTAGTGGGCGAGGAACGCCGCGATTCGCCCGGGCGGGACGCCAAGATCGACGAGGGCGGGATAGAGCGTCTGGCTGTAGAGCAGGTCGCCGATCACGAGGTCGTAGGGGGCGCCGGGCAGCGGCGATTCGGGAGCGAGGGGCGCGGCCGGGACTGCGGCGTTGGCGGCGGCTGTCACGATCGCGTTGGCGGCGCCGTGGCTGACGTCGTGCTCGATCACATCGATCCGAGGTCGGAGCCTGCGTGACTGCCGGCGCCGGGCGGACTGGATGGCGCGAACGTCGAGGTCGATCAGGGTTACCTCGCGTGCATGCTCGGCAATTCGGGTGAGGGGGAGGTCGTCGCAGTTCCCGGCGCCGACGACGGCGACCCGTGCGCTGTGCGCGAGGTGTGGCTGGAGGAGGTGCCATAGCGCGTCGCGGGCGGGTGCCCATCGGGCGTGCCGGTCGATCTCCGCGCGTGCGTTGCGTGACGTGTTCGCGATCGTTGCGGGAGCTCGGACACGGTCCGCGGCAAGGGCGCGTTTCGCGCGGGTGAGCGCCGGACGGGTGTCAGTGGCCATGCTCGTCGTCGTGATCGCCCGCCGCTCCATGGTGCTCGTCGTGTTGGTCGTGCGATTCGTCTGCTTCGCCTGGGTCGGCGCGGACGGTGTTGAACGATTGCCAGGTGATCCGCAGGATCACGAACGTGACGATCAGACCGATGATCGGGTCAGCGATCGTCAGTCCGAGCGCGACGATCGCGGCACTGAGGACGACGGACAGGCTGACGAGCCCGTCGGTGCGGGCGTGGTATCCGTCGGCGACCAGCGCCGGACTCTGCAATCGCTTCCCGGTGCGTAGCCTGACCCACGCGGCGGTCTCGTTGCCGACAAAGCCGATCACGCCGGCCGCGGCGAGCGCCCACAGGTGTGACAGCGCGTGCGGGTTGATCAGCCGGTTGATCGATTCGACCATCGCGACGCAGGCGCTGACGAAGATCGTCGCGACCACGAAGTAGCCGGCGCGCTTCTCCGCGACAAAGGAGCGCAGCAGGAACGCGATCCCGAGTGGGACGGCGGTCAATGCGTCACCGAAGTTGTGGATCAGGTCGGCGAGCAGCGCGACGCTGCCGGTCGCGATGAACACGACGGCCTGCGCTGCCGAGGTGACGAGCAGCACCAGAAGGCTCAG
The DNA here is from genome assembly GCA_030948875.1 of Actinomycetota bacterium. Taxonomy (GTDB): domain Bacteria; phylum Actinomycetota; class Thermoleophilia; order Solirubrobacterales; family Solirubrobacteraceae; genus Palsa-465. The sequence continues at coordinate 10,960 of JALYZL010000226.1, read as the reverse complement.
CGATACCGCCCGCAGCCCGGCCTTGGAGCGTTTGATCGAGGCGCTGATCAGCCCGTGGCTGTGGCCGCCGTCGTGGGCGTGCTCGGCGTCAGGAGCGTGGGTGCTCATGCGGTCAACGACTCATGCGCGAGGGGTTGACGATCGCCGGTGCGGACGTGCTCGACGTGGAACACGGCCTGATCCAGCAGCTCGGCGACGTGCGAGTCGTGCAGGCCGTAGATCACCCGCTTGCCGCGACGCTCGCCGATCACCAGCCCGAGGTGCCGGAGCTGCCGGAGCTGATGCGACACCGCGGAGGCCTCCATCGAGACCGCCTCGGCCAGTTCACCGACCGAGCACGGCCCGTCCTTCAGCCGGGAAAGGATCCACACCCGACCGGGCGACGCGAGGATCTGCATCCGTTCCGCGACCGCCCGCGCGAGCGCGGCGTCCATCTCGGTCGGTGGGGTATCTCCGTGCGCTCCATGACTCATCTGAACACATGATAGCTGCTTCAGATGATCCGGTGTTGCGTCGACCTCTTCGCCCCGTAGGTCTCCGCGCCGAACTCCTTGGTGAGCGCTTGTCGCGGTCGACCTTCATCCCGCACACCGGCGCGCCGATGCCGTCCAGCGGGGGCGCTAACTCGGCCTACTTTCGCCTGGCTCGCACAAGACCGCTGGCCGATTACCGCAGTGCTGGCGGTCCTGAAACGGTGAGCCAACGGTCGAGCTCGTCGAGGACGTTTTCCACGCCCGGTCGTGTCGTTCGTCGACGCGCTCTTCGGCGGGATCAGCAGCACTTGCCGCCCACGGCGCCTGCGCGGAGCACCGGTCCGCCAATCCCGAGCGGGCGGGAGGGATCGGGCGATGCCGGGACGCCACCAAACTCCTCGTAGCGGTCGTCATCAGAGCCTCACGCATGACATGTTGCGCCCTAGTTGTCAGAGCATGTCATGTCCGCTACGCTCATCCGCTATGGCTCGAGTATCACTCGTCGAACGTCGAAGGACGCAGACCCGCCACGAGATCGCCAAGGTCGCGCTGGGGCTGTTCAGAGAGAGCGGCTACGACCGCGTGACGGCAGAGAAGATCGCGGAGGAGTCGGGCGTTTCGCTGCGGACCTTCTATCGCTACTTCTCCGGCAAGGACGAGGTGCTCTCTCCGATCATGGCCGGGGGTACCGAGGAGTTCGCCGGATTGATCGGCGAGCGACCTGCGGACGAAGATCTGTCGACTGCGGTCGAGCGCGCGTATGAGCAGATGCGCTCGCGCGTGGGCACCGCCGAAGTTCGAGGCCTGATGGAGCTCCTGACGGCAGTGCCGACCCTGCGTGCGCACTGGATGGCAGACCTGCGGACGATCGAGGACGCTCTGGTTCCGGTCATCAGCCAGCGGGCGGGTTGTCCGCTCGAAGCTGCGCAAGCGCGTCTGACCGCGGCGGCAATCGTCACCGCGCTCCGGGTCACGCTCGAACTCTCAACGCAGCCTGGGTATGCGGAGCCTCTCGGCGAGACGCTCGGTAATGCGCTGCGCTATCTGCGCGACGGCGCCAGCCTCTAGCAAGAACGGCCGGCAGAGCGCCGCTCCGCACGCTTGGGCAGCGGGTCGCGCTCAATCGTTGCGAACGCGCTCCGTGCGCGAGCAGCTCGTCGCCTCGGGCGCCTCGGCCTTGCGGCGCGAGTCCCGCGCGAGTGGCAGGACCGTCATGGCATGACTTGACTTGTCTGACATATCATGCCAAGCTGCGTGAACGCGCCATCGCCGGCGCGCCTTGCCCCCAAATCTGCGTTCTCTAAGGAGGATTCTCATGCGTCGGATTGCCCGTTGGTCCGTGCAGCATCGTCGTCTCGTCTTGCTCACCTGGCTGGTCGGTGCGGTCGCCGTTGGCGCGATCGGAACGTCGGTCGGGAGCAAGTACGCCACCGGCAACCTGCTCAAGGGGACCGAGAGCACGCGGGCGATCAACCTGCTCTCGAAATCGGCCCCGAAGGCGTCCGGCGACCGCGATCAGATCGTGATCGCGACTCGGTCGCGCACCGTCCGTGATCCCGCGGTCAAGGCAAGCGTGAACGCGATGCTCGCGCGGGTCGCCCAGGTGCCGCACGTCGGGACCGTAACCTCGCCTTACTCCGCCGCTGGTGCTCGCCAGATCTCGAGCAATGGAACGGTCGAGTATGCGACCGTCACCTTCGACCGCCAGGCAGACAACGTCCCGATTAGCGACGTCAACCGGGTCGCGACTGCAGCTCGCACGGCCGCGTCGCCGACCGTTCGAGTGGCGCTGGGTGGCGATGCGTTCGCGCGGACCAACTCCGGTGCTACCGGCGGGTTGCCGATCGGCTTTCTCGCCGCCGCGGTAATTCTGGTCATCGCGTTCGGCTCGCTGCTCGCTGCAGCGCTCCCACTGATCACCGCCGCCTTCGCGCTGCTGATCGGGATCATGACCGTGGGGATGCTCTCCCGCGTGATCTCGATGCCCGACTTCGCTTCGCAGCTTTCGCTGCTGATCGGCCTCGGGGTCGGTGTCGACTACGCGCTGTTCATCGTCACCCGCTGCCGGCAGGGCGTGATGCGGGGCATGAGAAGCGAGGACGCGATCGTGAAATCGCTGGACACCTCCGGCCGAGCGGTCATGTTCGCCGGCGCGACCGTCTGCATCGCCCTTCTGGGTTTGCTCGCAACGGGGATCCCCCTCATGTCGGGCGGCGGGATCGCCGCCAGCGTGGTGGTCGCCTTCACCGTGCTGGCTTCGTTGACGCTGCTCCCGGCTCTACTGGGATTCTTCGGCCTGCGCACTCTCACTCGGCGCTCGCGGCGGGCGCTCTCCGCAGGCGAGCTCATGGCCAACGATGAATCACCGGCGTGGGCGCGCTGGACCGGGAGGCTGCAACGCCGACCTGTGGTGTACGCAGCGCTCGGCACGATCCTGATGCTGGTCATCGCGATCCCGTTCCTGTCGATGCGGGCGGGCACAGCGGACGCCGGGACTGACCCGGCCGGGAGCACCACCCGTCAGGCCTATGACCTCCTCGCCAAGGGCTTCGGTCCCGGATTCAACGGGCCGCTTCTGCTCGTGGCCAAGACAAACACGCCGGCGCAGAGCCGGCAGTTCGCGCAGGTCGTCGGCGCCGTCAGTCGCACGCCCGACGTAATTGCCGTCTCCCAGCCCCAGCAGCTGTCCGGCGGCGTTGAGACCGCCCAGGTGTCCGAGAAGGGCTCGCCGCAGGCGGTTTCCACCACCAACCTGCTCACCAACCTGCGCAGAAACGTGATCCCTCGAGCCTCTCAGCACCAGATCAACGTGCTGGTCGCCGGGCAGACGGCGATAAGCGCCGACTTCTCAAGCGTGATCTCCGGCAAGCTGCCGCTGTTCATCGGGGTCGTCGTGGGGCTCTCGTTCCTGCTGCTGACCATGGTGTTCCGCAGTCTCGTGATCCCGGCCATGGCCGCGGTGATGAACCTCGTCTCGGTTGGCGCCGCCTTCGGCGTCGTCACCGCCGTGTTCCAGAGCGGATGGGGCGCGAGCCTGATCGGCGTGGACAGCACCGGACCGATCAGCGCGTTCGTGCCCGTGTTCGTGTTCGCGATCCTGTTCGGGCTCTCGATGGACTACCAAGTGTTCTTGGTCAGCCGCATGTACGAGGAATGGCGCCGGCGACATGACAACACCGCCGCCGTCACCCAAGGGCTCGCCGCCACCGGGCGAACGATCACAACCGCCGCCGCGATCATGGTCGTCGTATTCGCCGCCTTCATCCTCGCCGGTGAGCGCCCGATCAAGCTGTTCGGAGTCGGACTCGCGTCCGCCGTCCTGCTCGACGCGCTGATCGTCCGCAGCATCGTCGTCCCCGGACTGATGCTCGCGATTGGCAAGACCAACTGGGCACTCCCCCACGCCCTCGAACGACGACTCCCCCACCTCAACGTCGAGGGTAAAGCGGACGAAACGCCACCCCCACCCCCGCCTGGCACCAGTCTAGCGGCGCTCCGCGGTCTGTTCGACCCAGGCGTACCGGCGCCGCTGCGCGTGCCATTCCTCCGCAAGGATCGCCCAGCGTTCGTGGTCACGCCAGCGCCCGCTGATCTTCAGGTAGCGTGGCGAGAAGCCTTCGCGGCGGAAGCCTGCCGAGCGGGCGAGCGCGAGCGAGGCCTCGTTGCCGGGCTGGATGTTGGCCTCCAGGCGGTGCAGGCCCAGCGCCACAAACGCGTGCCGCAACGCATGGTCGATCCCCTCACGCATGTACCCCTGGCCGGCGAAGCGCTGCCCGACCGCATATCCGAGGTAGGCGCTCTGCAGCGGTCCGTGGGTGATCTGTGAGATGTTGAAGAAGCCGATGATCGCGCCGTCCTCGAGCCGGCGCACAAGCAGCGGCTCGTAGTCCGGCTTGGCGGCGTCAACGAGGTAGGCATCGAAGCGGGCGTCGTCGACCGGTACCGCCGCCCACGGTCGATGGAATCCGCGGCTGGCCCGCATCAGGGCGAGGAACTCCTCCCGGTCGCTCTCGACGGGCGAGCTCAGGCGAACTCGCGACGCCACTAGCGCTACGGCCCTCCTCCAAGCACTCGTTCTAGGCGATACCCGAGGGCTTCGCACGCGAGCTCGGCCGACACGTTGAACTGGAGCCGCTCGCGCGTGTCCTCGATGAGCTCCACCGCCTCGCGGAGGCGATCCGGGGAGCGGCCGGCATCAGCCGCGAGCTCGTTGGGCCGGTCGACGTTGTGGACGAGCTCAGGTGCGCCCCAGGCGAGGCACATGAGGTCGCGGTACCACAGCGCCGCGAGCGCGAGCGCGAGATCGAGCGCGGACGTCTCCGCGCGACGGCGCATGCGACGGGTCCGCTCGGCGAACTCGGTCTCGATGCGCTTGCGCTCCTTGCGCGGCGAGAGCTCGAGCTCTTCCTCGAGCCGAGCCTCGATCTCAGCGCCGGCCGACTCGCCCCGTGCTCTTACGGCGGCCAGGACGTCGGTCCACGGCCGGCCCTTCGAAAGCTCGCCGGCGACGGCGCCGCGGGCGACACGCTCCGCGCCCGCACGCAGCGCGCCGCCGTCCGCTCCAGCGAGCTCGGACGCCCGCTCTCCGTCGCCGAGCGCCAGCCTGGCGCAGGCGGCCGCGGTCTCGGCCGCTACTCCCGTCCCCTCGAGGCGGGCGGTGACCTCCGCCACCGAAGGAGCCTCGAAGCGCACGAGCTGGCATCGAGACACAATCGTCGGCAGCACCTCCACCAGCCTGTCCGTGAGCAGGACCAGATGCACGAAGGGCGCCGGCTCTTCGAGCGTCTTGAGCATCCGGTTGGCGCCCTCGTCATTGAGGGTGTGGGCGCGCTCGATCACGAACACGCGGCGCGCGGATTCGAACGGAGTCTTGCTGGCGGCTCCGATGACCGGCCCGTCGATGTCGGCGATGAGCATCTCGTGGGCGCCGCTCGGCCTGACCCAGGTCAGGTCCGGATGCGCGCCCGAGTGCGTCCGCGCCCGCGCGCTGTCCGGATCGGGCGACCCCGCGGCCAGCAGCTCGGCGGCGAGAGCGCGCGCCGCGGTGCGCTTGCCTGCCCCGACGGGGCCGTGGAACAGATATGCGTGGGAGGGCCGGCCGCCGGGCGCGAGCGCGGGTCCGACCACCGAGCGTGCGTGGGGGTGGCGTTCGAGCTCGGCGAGCATCCCATCGATGCTAGTGATCGGTTCGGGCGCGGCTCGTGCAGCGGCGCGGGCGTGCGGCTATCGTCGCGGCTCTTGCGTGGACTACTGATCACCAACGAGGGCATCGACGGAGCGGGGAAGACGACGCTCGCCGCCGCCCTCAAGGACTTTCTCCACCGCCGCGGCCTCGACGTGCGCCTACTCCGCGAGCCCGGGGGGGTCGAGGTCTCAGAGCGCGTCCGCGAGCTCGTGAAGGATCCGGCGGTGCGGATCGGCGCGCGGGCCGAGGCGCTCCTCTACGCCGCGGCTCGGGCCCAGCTCGTCGAGGAGGCGGTGCGTCCGCTGCTCGACAGCGGCATATGGGTCCTGCTCGACCGGTTCGTGGACTCCTCGCTCGCCTATCAGGGCGCGGGCCGCGATCTCGGCATTGAGGAAATACGCGCTATCAACCGATTCGCGACCGGAGAGCTCGATCCCGACCGCACGCTGCTCCTCCAGATCGACCCGATGCGCGCGCGCGAGCGCTCGCGCGCGCGATTGGAGGGCCTCGACCGACTCGAGGGAGAGTCCGAGGACTTCTTCAGCCGCATCGACCGCGCCTATCGCGAGCTGGCGGATGCCGATCCCGCGCGCATCCGAGTGATCGACGCCGAAGGCCCACCGGAATCGGTGCTCGAAGCGTCGCTCGCCGCGCTCGACGGACTCGTCCCGCCAATCAAACGCCGCTAAGCGTAGCCGCGGGGGTGCGCCTGCGCGAAGGCCCAAGCGTCGGCGACCATATCCGCGAGTGCGGGCTTGTGTGGGATCCAGCCCAGGTCGCGCCGGATCAGATCGCTCGCCGACACGAGCTGCGGTGGGTCGCCCGGGCGGCGCGCTGCCTCGCGCGTCGGGATCTCCCAACCCGTGACCTGCTCGGCGGCGGCGATGACCTCGCGGACCGAGAAGCCGCTTCCGTTGCCGAGGTTGAAGATCCGGTGCTCGGCTTCGCGGGTCCCATCGAGGGCGAGCAGATGGGCAGCGGCGAGATCGTCGATGTGGATGTAGTCACGGATCGCCGTCCCATCCGGCGTCGGGTAGTCGGTGCCGAAGATCTCGACGAACGGTTGCTCCCCCTGCGCGGCTCGCAGGACGTTGGGAATCAGGTGGGTCTCCGGCTCGTGATCCTCGCCGAGCCCCGAGCTGGCGCCGGCCACGTTGAAGTAGCGCAGGCTCACGGCCCCACGGCCGTGCGCCAGGCATTCGTCGCTGATCATCCGGTCGACCGCGAGCTTGGACGCGCCATAGGCGTTCGCCGGTCGCGGGGGCGCGGTTTCGGCGATGGGAACCACGTCGGGTTGCCCGTACACCGCGCACGTGGATGAGAAAACGAGACGCGGGACTCCGGCGGCGCGCATGGCGTCGAGGAGGTTGAGCGTCCCGACGACATTGTTGCGGTAATAGAGCTCAGGATGGGCGACCGATTCACCCACGAGCGCGAACGCCGCGAAGTGCAGAACGCCGTCGAAGCCCTCACTCGCTACGGCCTCGACCGCCGCGAGATCTCGCAGGTCGGCGATCTCGAGGCGGGCAGCGTCGGGCACGGCCTCGCGGTGTCCGCGCTCGAGATTGTCGAGCACGACGACCTCGTGGCCGGCTTCGAGCAGGTGCGTGGCGACGATCGAGCCGATGTAGCCGGCCCCGCCGGTGACCAGAAGCTTCACGGCGGCGGCCCAAGCGCGCGTGTGGCCGCACTCCCGCCCCGGATGGACACGCGATCTGTGAGGTCCCGTCCCAAGCACCGGAGATATAACAGACATACAATCGGCAGTCTCTGTCCGTGTTCAGCGGATTGGTCGAGAGAGCAGGTGCGCTGCGTTGCGAAATGCTGAGGATGTAATCGGGACTCGAAGGCTGTTCCGTGCGCCGACGTCCCCATCAGCCGCGGCCGGATGGCCAGATCCGTGAGCGTCATCGACCTCCAGGAATTCGAGCGAGTAGAGGTCGGACCGGACTCAACGCTGCTTCGTGTGGCCGCCCGCCCGCCCGAGCCGGACACTCTCCAGGGTGGACTTCCGTCGCTCATCATCGACGACGGCACGACCAAGCATCGGCTCACGCCGCTGCCTGCCCCGCCGGCTCCCGGGGGGCTGCTGCGGGTCGCCTACACGGTTCCGCGCGGACTGCTTGACCGCGGGACCGCCGCCTTCTCGCTCGAGTTGCCCGACGGGGGCGTCGTCGAGCTCCCCTCACCGACCAGGCGCCGGAGTCCAGCCGCTCGTAACCGGGTCGACAGGGAGGAGCTCCGCGAGGAGCGCCGGATTCGCGGAGAGGCCGAGCGCCGCGCCGAGGCCCGGCGCTACGCGATCCAGGAGCTCGAGCAGCGCCTGGAGGCCGAGCGGGACCGCCGGGTCGCGGCCGAGACCCGGGCCGATGACAGCTCCGAAGCGCACGTCGAGGCCGCCTCGCGGGTTAGGGCTCTGGAGTCGGAGCTGACCGCGGCGCTCCAGACGCGTTCGGCGCTGCAAGAGCGCCTGGCCCGGGAAGCCGACGCGCTCGCGAGGCTTGACGCGACGGCGCGCGAGCGAGAGACGGCGATCGAAGCCTCAGAGGCGAGGCTGGCCGAGGCGGAGCGCGCGCTCGCCGAGCAACGCGCCAAGGCGGCTGCCGAGCTCGATCGGACGCGTGAGGAAGCGACGGCCGCGGAGGCCAGGGCGCGCGACGAGCTCGACGCCCGGACCGAAGCGGAGCGGATCGAACGGACGAGCCGGGCGGAGGCGCAGGCGCTCGAGCAGGCCAAGCGCGCAGCGGAGACGCGGCTCGCGGCCGCGATCGAGGGTCACCGCACCGCGGAGGCGCGCGCGGTACAGGCCGAGGCGGCGGCCGCCGCGGCCGAGCAGGCCCGGGCGGAATTGGCAGATCGGTTGCGCACGCTCGACCGCGAGTCGCGCGAGAAGGCTCAAGCGCTCGACGCCACGCGCGCGACGGCGGGCGAGCTCGACGACCGGCTGCGCGAAATGCAGGCCAAACTTGAGGATCGCCTCGGCACCGCTCAGACCCAGCTCGCCGAAGCCCAGGCGTCACGCGATGCGGCCACGGCGGACGCGTCCCGGCGCGAGCAGGAGCTCGCCGACGCCCGAGCGGCGCTCGCGGCAGAGACCTCGAGGCGCGAGCAAGAGCTCGCCAATGTCCGCGATGCCACCGACGCCGAGGCGTCCCGGCGCGAGCAGGAACTCGCGGCCGCGCAGAATTCGATCCAGGAGGAGACCGCGCGCGCCCGAGAAGCCGAGGCGCGGGCCCTCGATGCCGAGGCGGCGGCCGCGGCGGCCGAGCGGGCCAAGGCCGAGTTGGCGGATCGGTTGCGCGCGCTCGATCGTGACTCGCGCGAGACGGCAGAGGCGCTTGACCGCACTCGGGCGACCGCGAGCGAGCTCGACAACCGCTGGGGGGAGGTCCAGCAGCAGCTCGAAGATCGCCTCGGCGAGGCGCAGGCCCAACTGGCCGACGCCGTCGCCGCGCGCGACGCCCTTGCCGCGGCAGCTGCCGAGCGTAAGCAGGAGCTGACGGCCATCCGCGACGCCCTTGACACGGAAGCCGCCGAGCGTAAGCAGGAGCTCACCGCCATCCGCGATGCCGTCGCCGTCGAGACCGCCGATCGCGAGCAAGCGCTCGCCGACGCCGAAGCCGCCCTCGTTGCGGAGATCGCTCGCCGTGAGGAAGAGCTGGGTGGTGCCCACGACACCATCGCCACCGAGACCGCACGGGCGCAACAGGCTGAGAAGCGCGCCCGGGCGCTCGAGGCGAACCTCGAGGGCCTCCGTGACCGAGCCAACGACCTGGAGACGGCCCGAGCTCAGCTCGCGGAGCAGCTCGCCGCCCGCGAGTCCGAACGGGGGCAGCTCGGCCAACGCGCGAGCGAGCTCGAGCGACAGCTCACCGTCGCCGCCCAGCAGCTTCAGGCGCATACCCTCGAGATCGAGCGGGTCCGCGCCGACCGCGACATTGCCGTGGCAGAACTCGAGGCGGTGGCGGCGGCCGCCGGCGCGCGGGCCGAGGAGGCGCAGGCGGCAGTCGCCAAGACGGAGCGCTCGCGGGCGGAGCTGGCGTCGCGACTGGCGGACGCGCAAGCCGCCCGGGACGCGGCGGCGGCTGAGGCGTTGCAGCAGGCGGAGCAACTCGCAGCGGCCCGCGAGACGAGTGACACCGAGAAGGCCCATGCACAGGCGGCCGAGGACCGGGTGCTGGCGCTCGAGTCCGACCTTGAGGGTCTTCGCGTGCGCGCGGGCGAGCTCGAGTCGGCGCGGTCTCGGCTTGCTGACCAGCTCGACCGCCGCGAGGCGGAGCGTGACACCGCAGTGGCGGAGGTCGATGCGCTGGTGGCGGCGGCCACGGCGCGGGCGGAGGAGGCCGAGGCTTCGGCAGCGGAGATGGAGCGAACTCGGACGGAGTTGGCGGATCGGCTGCGCACGCTCGATCGTGAGTCGGGTGAGAAGGGGAAGGCGCTTGATCGGGCGCGCTCGACCGCCGGTGAGCTCGAAGAACGCGTGGCGGAACTGGAGGAGCGGGTCGCGGACACGCAGGCCGCCCGGGACGCGGCGGCCGTGGAGGCATCGCAGCACGCAGCAGAGCTCGCGGCGGCGCGCGAGACGATCGAGACAGAGACGGTCCAGGCGCGGGCCGCCGAGGCGCGGGCGCAGGCGCTCGAGTCCGACCTCGAGGATCTTCGCGCGCGCGCGGGTGAACTCGAGACGGCACGGTCTCAGCTAACCGAGCGGCTGGCGCGCCGCGAGGCGGAGCGTGACGGCGCGATGGCGGAGCTCGAGTCGCTGGTGGCGGCCGCAAGCGTACGAGCGGAGAAGGCCGAGGGCCGCGCGACGAAGCTCCACGAGCAGCTCGGGCGTGCCGACGTCGCGGCGAAGGAGCTCGAGTCCAGCCTAGAGCGGACCCGTGAGCAGTCCGAGCAGCACGAGCTCCGCGCCGCCGAGCTCGAGACCGCGGTCGCGATGCAGGCGCGGGCAGCGCGCGAAGCGCAGGCCCGGGCCGAAGAGGCTCAGGCCCGAGCGGCGAAGCTCGAAGCGACGGCGGGGAAGCTGAGGACACGCACGACGCAGGCTGAGGGTCACGCGGGCGAGCTCGAGCACCGCTCCACCTTGCTCGCCGTGGAAGCAGCCGAAGCAGGCGAACGCGCCGGCCGGCTGGAGGAGCGCGTTCGCGCCGAGCAGGAGCGGGCGCAAGCGCTGGCAACCGAGCTCGAGCAGGCCGCCGGCGAGCACCGGCAGACGGTCATCGACGCCGAGCAGCGCGCCGCCGCCGCGGAGACGCGGGCGCTTGAGCTCGACGCCGCGGCGGTCGAGGCCGGGCGCTCC
>JALYZL010000221.1 GCA_030948875.1 Actinomycetota bacterium | reverse complement strand
GCTTGCTGCTGCCTTCGCGTGGTTCCGGCAGTCGTCTCACAGCTGACCCTGGCGATCCGAGGGCAGCGCCGGCCGCGGCCGTCAGCTCAGTCGCGTCGATGGGCGTGTAGCACCGCGTCGCGAACGGTCACGGGTCGTCCGTCAGGGCCGTTGGCAGTGCGTTCCGGCGCGGCGTCGACGACGATCTCCCAATGGGCCAGGTCGAGCAACCCGGCGAGCTCAGAAGCCGTGTAGAAAAGCTCGGGCACGTTCGGTCGTAAGCCGGGGATCTCCAGGTCGGCCGGATGATGGGACACAACCAGGAGCCTGCCGCCCGGCGCGACCGATTCCGCGAGGCGGTGCAGAGCGCGCTCGCGCAGCTCTGGAGGGAGGTGCAGGTATTGGGAGTTGACGAGCCCGAAGGCGCCGAATGGCTCGGCCTCCTTGGCGAACAGGTCGGCGTGGAGCCAGTCAATCCTGGCTGCGATCGCGGTACCCGCCTGCGCTGCGTGCTCGGCGGCTCGGCTCAATCCGACCGGTGAGACGTCAACGCCGGTGACGGTCCAGCCTCGCTCGGCCAGCCAGATCGCGTCGGCTCCTTCGCCGCAGCCAACATCCAGCGCGGTCCCCGGCGCGAGTGCGGATGCCTGCGCGACGAGCTGCGGATTGGGTCGCCCGCTCCACACGCGCTCCCGCCCAGCATAACGCGCATCCCAGAACTCCTGAGTAAACATGTCCCTCATCGGCATCCCACGCTCAACCGCGGCTCGACACCTGTATCGGCACGCCGCCATCCTCGCACACGGCATAACGCCCGAACGCGGCGCCTCCCTCCCCGTTCGCGACCGCGGTGCGGTGCCGCCCCCTGTTCTGGGCCCACCTCCTGCCCTCCGGCGAAGTCAAGCTCAACACCAAGCGCCTCCCCGTCAGCGTCGCCCAGATCGGCGACTCCGACGCCGAGCCGGGATAAGCGGCCAGCCGACCACGACGGCGCGCGGAGCGACCCGGCCTACTCGTCACTCGGTGCCGCCGTGCAGCATGAGCATGTCGATGGCGCGAGGCCCCACCTTGGCGATCTGATCAGCACATGCGCGCGTCGCCGCAAAGGGCACACGCCATCACGGGCCGGGGGTGACGGTCGGCCACCCGTTCGCCCAACCGAAGCTGGCGAGCATCAGGTAGCGCGTCGCTGCGGATCGATGGACGCCGGGGCTCAGCCTGGCGTGGTAGAGGATGTAGGTGTTCCCATCCGGGCCGAGCACCGGCTCGGAGGTGTGGCCGGTGGAGTAGAAACCATTGCCCTGGCGCAGGATCGGGTGCCCGAGCTTCACGAACGGCCCGAAGGGATCCGAGGCGGAGGCGACGCCGACGGCATAGCTCGAGTCCCATGTGCTCGCGCCGCTGTAGAGCAGGTAGAAGGCTCCGTTGGCGTAGAACGGCTCGGGTGCCTCGACGGTGCAGTGGTTGTGGTCGCCGGGATCGCATTCGAAGGGCTCGTTGGGTTGCAGCACCCGCCGAATCTGAGGTTGAAGGGTGACGCCGTCGGGCGACAGCTCGCCGGCCCAGATCTGCGTGGACTGATCGGACCAGTAGAGGTAGAGCTGGCCGGTCACCGGGTCCTGGAGCAGGCTCGGGTCGATCGCGGAGACGAGGTCCTCCCGCTGGCTGCTCACGTCGTTGAACTGTCCTGCATAGTGCAGCGGGGCGGTGTGCCACGGCCCGGCGAGCGAGGTCGCGGTGGCGGAGCCGATCATCATCTCTCCGGCCGTCAAGGGACCGCGGCCCGGTACCTGGAGGTCGAGCCTGGCCGAGTTGTACTCGGCGGCGAAATAGATCACCCAACGGCCCTGGATGCGATTGATCTCCGGTGCCCAGTACCGGCCTCCAGAGGGGTGGCCGGTCGAGTGGACGGCCCACCAGGGCTGGCGACCGTGGGGGAAGACGAAGCCGGCCGCGTGCCAGTGGACGAGGTCACGGGAGACGTAGATGGGGAAGGCGTCGGGCTTGAAGCCCGAGGTGCAGACGAGGGCGTAGCTGACCGGCGTGGTCGGAGCGGTGCTCACGCTCGGGTCCGGACACGACAGGGGCATGCCCGTCTGGGGATCGCGCAGCGGGTCGTGATAGCTGAGCGTCCACGCCGAGGCGGCGGCCGCCGTGGCGAGCACAGCGAGCGCGAGCGCGGCGAGGACGCCGCGAGCGTGACGGGGGCGGAGAATATGTCGGACCGCGCGCGAGACCGCTTGAAGATAGCGAGCGCGGGTTCGGCCCCGTGGAGATAGACCACTAAGTAAGCTACGCCGATGGCGACACGGGTGTCCGAGCGCCTCGATCCGGGGATTTTCCGCCTGCCGATCGAGAAGCTGCGTGCCGGCCATTACTCGGATGCGTACTTCGTGTACACGAAGCGCCTGCTTGAGGCCGAGGACTTCCACCCCCGCGTGCTCGTGCAGGTGTTCCAGAAGCACACGTCGGTGCTGGGAGGGATCGACGAGGCGATCGCGATCCTGCGCACGTGTTCGGGGAGAGAGGGCCCCGACGGCGAGTGGATCGACGGCTGGGGCGAGATGTACGTGCGGGCCCTGCGCGAGGGCGACGACATCGCCCCGCTCGAGACGGTGATGACGATAGAGGGCGACTACAGCCGGTTTGCCCACCTCGAGACCGTCTATCTGGGCTGCCTCGCGCGCCGGTCACTGATCATGCACAACACGTCTGAGGTCGTTCGCGCGGCGCGCGGGAAGCCGATCTTCTACTTCCCCGCCCGTCACGACCACTGGCTCGTGCAGACCGGCGATGGCTGGGCCGCCCACGTGGCGGGGGCGATCGGGGTATCGACCGAGGCGCAGGCCTCGTGGTGGGGAGGCCGGGGGATCGGCACCATCCCCCACGGGCTCATCGCCGCCTACGGGGGCGACACGGTCACGGCCGCGGTGAAGTTCGCCGAGCGCTTCTCCGATGACATGAACATCACCGTGCTCGTCGACTTCGAGAACGATTCGGTGAAGACCGCGCTCGAGGTCGCCAAGGCTCTTGGGCCCAAGCTGTGGGGGGTGCGGCTGGACACCTCCGAGCAGCTCGTCGACCGCTCGCTACTGCATGAGATGGGCGGCTTCAAGCCCACGGGCGTCAATCCTCGGCTCGTCGAGAAGGTCCGTGGCGCGCTCGACGGCGCGGGCTTCGCCTCCGTCCGCATTGTGGTGTCCGGGGGCTTCAACGCGGCGCGGATCCGCGAGTTCGAGGCCGCGGGCGTTCCCGTCGACGCCTACGGCGTGGGCTCGTCGCTCATCCGTGGCGAGAACGACTTCACGGCCGACGTCGTCAAGGTCGACGGCGTAGCGTGTGCGAAGGTGGGACGGCGATTTTCGCCGAACCCCAGACTCGAGCAGGTTCAGTGATAGGGCTCACGTGCCGATGACTGACAAGACGCCATGACTCTTGCATTCCTAGGGGACCCCAACCTCGCGACCTGGGCGCACGACTGGCTGCCCATCATCTTCATGGGCTTGCTTGTGGTGGCGGTGTTCTTGCTCCTGCGCTTCATGCCCCGCACCAAGCCGGCGGAGATCAAGCCGGAGTCCTCGCTCCCGATCGGATGGGACGATATCGCGGGCGCCGAGGAGGCCAAGGAGGAGCTGCGCGAGGTGGTCGAGTACCTGCGCGACCCCAAGCGCTTCCGCGCCCTCGGCGCCAAGGTCCCCAAGGGGATCCTCCTCCACGGACCGCCGGGCACCGGCAAGACCCTGCTCGCCAAGGCGGTGGCGCACGAATCGGGCGCCCACTTCTACTCCCAGTCGGCGGCGTCGTTCATCGAGATGTTCGCCGGCCTGGGCGCGGCACGCATCCGCCGCCTGTTCAGGATCGCCCGCAAGCACGCGCCGGCGATCATCTTCATCGACGAGCTCGACGCCGTCGGCGGGCATCGCGGGATGGACATCAGCGGCGAGCGCGATCAGACCCTCAACCAGCTCCTCGTCGAGATGGACGGCTTCACGGCGCGCAAGGAGGTCGTGGTCATCGCCGCCTCGAACCTGCTCGAGAAGCTCGACCAGGCGCTGCTGCGCCCGGGGCGCTTCGACCGTCAGATCTTCGTCTCCCCGCCCGATGTTTTGGGGCGCGAGCGGATCCTCGAGGTGCATTCGCGCAACAAGCCCCTGGCTGACGACGTCGACCTCGGCTTGCTCGCCCGCCAGACCTCGGGGCTGACCGGGGCCGATCTCGCCAACATCTGCAACGAGGCCGCGATCTTCGCCGCTCGCCGTCATGCCCAGACCGTGCAGATGGCCGACTTCGACGCCGCGCTCGAACGCGTCGTCGCCGGCATGCAGTCGAGCCGCGCGCTCTCAGAACATGAGAAGCGTGTCGTCGCTTACCACGAGGCCGGCCACGCGCTGTGCGGCGAGCTGCTGCCCTCGGTCGATCGCGTGCACCGGATATCCATCGTCCCGCGCGGTCACGCGCTCGGCTACACGCTAAACCTCCCCGAGGAGGATCGCTACCTCAAGACCCGGGAAGAGCTGATCGACTTCATGACCATGCTGCTCGGCGGCCGCGCCGCGGAGCAGCTCGTGTTCGGCGCCATCACCACAGGCGCGGCCGATGACCTCAAGCGAGTGGCCGAGATCGCCCATGCCATGGTCCACGAGTACGCGATGGGTACCGGCACCGCGTCGCTGCGCGTCGTCGGCACCGACGCTTCGGAGAGCACCCGGCGGGTCCATGACGAGGAGGTGCGGGAGCTGGCCGACGAGGGCTTCCGCGCCGCACTCGCGCTCATCGACTCCCATCGCCCGCAGCTCGACGAGATCGCCTCGACGCTGCTCCGCAACGAGGTCCTCGAACGCGCGGACATCGATCGGATCCTCGGCGAGGTCCCGAGGGCGGCGCCCTCGCGGCGCGGTCCCGGCGAGCTCGGGATGGCGGCCGCCACGGCGAGCAAGCCCGCGCCGCACCCCACGCGGCGTTAGAACGAGCTCACGGCACGGCTCGCCGGCTCGGGCCACCGCTCGCGTATCCTGCCCGCCATGCTCGGAGCAATCGACCACGTCGGCGTCGCCGTCGAGGACATCGACGCGGCGCTGGCGCTGTATCGCGACGCGCTCGGTATGCCGCTCGTGCACCGGGAGATCGTCGAGTCCCAGGGAGTCGACGCGGCACTGCTCGACGTCGGTGACGGCCATCTCGAGCTCCTCGCGCCGCTCGGGCCGGACACTCCCGTGGGGAAGTTCCTGTCCAAGCGCGGGCCCGGCCTGCACCACGTCGCCTATCGCGTGGACGACATTTCCGAGACCCTGGGTGCGCTGACCGCAGCGGGCCTGAGACTGATCGACGAGACCCCGCGCGTGGGCATCCGCGATTCGCTCGTCGCCTTCCTCCATCCGGCGTCCACCGGCGGCGTCCTGACGGAGATCGTCCAGCCGGCCGCCGGAGGGCACCGCGCATGACCGACGACAAACCACAACGCATCAGCATCGGCTTCGCCGGCGGACAGTCCCTGGCCGCACGCGTGAAGGGCCCGGAGCTCGTCAAGCTCCGTCAAGCGCTCGGCACCGTCGGGTGGCACGAGCTCAAGGCCGAAGACGGCACCGTCGCCCTCGACCTGGCGAAGGTCGTCTTCGTGCAGGTCGACGACGACGCACACGGGGTCGGCTTCGGGACCTGAGCTCGGTCAGGGCATCAGGAGCTCGGGCCAGGATGTTCGCCGCCGGCGAACTCGTGGCCGTCCGGGCCCTTAAGGGCGCGAAGCGCCCCGTCTTCGCCGTGCTCGCGGTCGGCCTGGGCGCGGCGGGCGGCGTCGCGAAGCTCGAACACGTCGGTGGCCCAGGCCCCGAGCTCGGACGTGACGTCGCCGACGGCGCCGACGATGATGGTCATGATCTGCCCGACGTGGTCGACGCCCGATTCGATCACCGCCTGAGCGACGTCCTTGCGCGTCTCGAGCTTGCTCACGGTCATCGGCGGCTCAGTATGAAGCAGGGGCAGCGAAGCCGCCCCGCAGCTACGCGGCGACCGGGAGCGGCTCGGGTCGCGCGGGCGGCGGGGACGCGATGGGCGCCGTGGGCGCGTTCGGCTCCCCTGGCGACTTGGCCCGGCCCACGCCCCGAAGCCGGTCTGGCAGGGCGAGGCGGCAGATCTTCTTGACCACGCTCCCAAACTGCCTTCCCAGCGGGCCGGTGTTATAGGGAATGCCGAAGCGGGCGCACAGCTCCGATACGTCGACCGCGATGTCGGCGTAGCGGTGGGCGGGAATGTCGGGGAACAGGTGATGCTCGATCTGGTGGCTGAGGTTGCCGGCCATGATGTGGAAGAGCTTGCTCCCGGTTAGGTTGGCCGAGCCCAGGAGCTGGCGGTAGTACCACTCCCCGCGCGTCTCCTCAACCGTCTCCTCCTCGCTGAACTCGGCCACTCCGGAAGGGAAGTGCCCGCAGAAGATGATGGTGAAGGTCCAGATATTGCGGATGATGTTGGCGCTCGCGTTGCCGGCGAGCACGAGCGGCGCCTGGGGGCCGGCGAGGACAGGGAAGAGGACGTAGTCCTTCAGCACCTGCCGACTTGCCTTGCGCCAGATCCCCGCGAGCAGGTCGCGCTTCTCGGTCCAGTCCACGTTGCCCGAGCCGAGCCGCTCGACCTCGAGATCGTGGGTGGCGACCCCCCACTCGAAGAGCACGGCGAGCAAGGCTGCGTAGAGCGGATTGCCGAGGTAGTACGGGTGCCAGCGCTGCTCCTCGGAAATGCGCAGGATCCCGTAGCCGAGGTCGCGGTCCTTGCCGACGATGTTGGTGTGGGTGTGGTGCATGTAATTGTGTGAGTGGCGCCACTGGTCGCTGGGGCAGGCGGTGTCCCACTCGAAGCCATGGCCCGAGAGGGCAGGGTCGCCGGTCCAGTCGTACTGGCCGTGCATGACGTTGTGTCCGATCTCCATGTTGTCGAGGATCTTCGACACCGAGAGGGCAGCGACGCCGGCGAGCCACGCCGGCGGGATGATGCTGGCGAACATGAGCCCGCGGCCGGTGACCTCGAGCCCGCGCTGGACGCGGATCAGACGGCGGATGTACTCGAGGTCGCGCTCGCCGAGGTCGTCGAGCGAGCGCTGGCGGATGGCATCGAGCTCCTGTCCGAAGATCTCGAGCTGCTCGGGTGTCAGGGTGGGGGCGGTGTCAGTCACGGGTGCATCTCCTAGAGGTCGAGCGCGACGCTGCCCGCGGGCACCGACACGCAGATCTGGATGTCGACGTCCTCGGCCACGGAGACCTCGCCAGTGAGAACGTTGCGGACCTGGCCCGCGAGCTTGCGGCAGGTGCAGGTGTGGCAGATGCCCATGCGGCATCCGTGCACGGGCTTGAGCCCAGCCACCTCGGCCTGCTCGAGCAAGGGAGTTCCGGTGTTGGGGGCGTCGACCCCGCTGCGCGCGAAGCTCACCGTCCCGACCGCGTCGCCGGTGTCGAGAACGAGCGCGGGGGGGATGAAGCTCTCGCTGTGCACGCGCTCGGGATCGCCGGCGGCGTGGACCGCGTCGATCAGCCCGGGCGGTCCGCACACATACGTCTCCGGCGCGGCGAGATCGCCGCCGAGCGCGGTGAGGTGAGCGCGCTCGAAGTGGTTGAGTCGCCCGGTGCTGACGGCGCGCGTGTACTCGAAGCCGACGCTCACGTTCGGCGCCAGCGCGCTGATGGCCGCGAGCTCGCGCGCGTAGGGAACGTGGTCGGGGGTCCGCGCGTAGTGCAGGAAGGCGACCCGGCCCCGGTGGCCCTCGTCGAGCAGCGTGCGCAGGATCGACATCACCGGGGTGATGCCGCTGCCGCCGCTGATCAGCGCGATGTCCGCGGGGCGCTCGGCGGGGAGGATGAAGTCGCCGGCCGCCGGCTCGAGGCCGACGATCATCCCGCGGGTTGCGCGGTCGTGTAGGAACCGGGACACAAGCCCGTGGGGATGGGCCCGCGCGGTCACCTCAATCTGCCCGTCCCGTCGGTGCGCCGAGGACGCGGGGGAGTAGCAGCGGGAGCGCCGCGAGCCGTTGACCTCGACCGTGCAGCGGACGAACTGCCCGGCCTCGAAGCCGCGCCAGAGGTGGTTGGGCCGGAGGGTCAGGGTGACGCTGCCGGGAGCGGGATGATGCACGGCGGTCACCTCGGCGCGCAGCTCGCTCAGCGACCAGGAGGGCCGCACGAGCTCGAGATAGCGGTCGACCCCGTGGGGGGCGGCGAGGGCCTCGATCAGTCCTGAGCGCAGAACGCGATGGCTGAGACGCCTTGGTTCGCTGGCGATTTCAGTGTACATTTGTACTCCAAGATAATGGGTTGCCGCGATAACGTCAAGCGAAACAGGGATGATTGAGTGACATGGCGCACGCACGCACAGCGCACGCACGTACTCGCAGGCGACCCGATACGGTCGCCGCGACGCGGAGCGAGCGCAAGCAGCGCACCCGCGAGGCGCTGATCGACGCCGCCTTCCGCCTGCTCGAGCAGGAGAGCTTCTCGAGTCTCAGCCTGCGCGAGGTCGCCCGCGAGGCGGGCATCGTCCCCACCGGCTTCTACCGTCACTTCGAGAACATGCACGGGCTTGGGCTGGCGCTCGTCGACCGCTCGTTCCGCAGCCTGCGCGACATGCTGCGCGACGCTCGCGCCACCGCCGACGGCCACGAGCACATGGTCAGGCGCTCGATCGCCATCCTCGTGGCCGACGTCCACGAGCACCGCGCCCACTTTCGCTTCATCGCCCGCGAGCGCTGCGGCGGGGTGGCGAGCCTGCGTCACGCGATCCGCAGCCAGATCCGGCTGCTCGCGTCCGAGCTGGCCACCGACCTGGCGCGTTTGCCCGCGCTCGCCTCGTGGAGCACCGACGATCTCCACATGCTCGCGGCCATGCTCGTCGACGTGGGCGTCTCGGCGGCGGACGCGCTCGTCGACCTCGGCCCGGGCGAGGAGGAGGCCGAGCGGGAGATCGCCTCGGTCGCCGAGCGCCAGCTCCGGCTCGTCACGCTCGGCGCGGCGGCGTGGCTCAGTGGTGGTGGTGCAATCGGCTAGCGGCCGATGTGCAATCGGCGTCCGTGCCGATTGCACGGTGGGTGTTAGTCCCCCGTGGCTCTTGCTTGGGCGAGGGCGGCGGGGGGATCGAGCTGCCGGTCCGCGCGCGAGAGCTCGAGCGCGCGGTCTGCGAGCTCGGCGGCCTCGGCGCCGCCCGTCGCCTCGTCCTGCAGGGCCAGGGCGAGAAGCACCTGGCGGAGCAGCTCGGGGTCCTGGGCGTCGGGAGCCGGGCCGGCGGGAGGGAGTGCCCGCAGCGTCGTCAGCAGGCCCGCGGCACCGCCTGAGCCCGAGAACGAGAGCGCGCCGGGGTGCCGCGCCGGGATCCGGGCCACCACGGCGCCGGTGGCAGGGTCCAGCAGGTTGACATTGGTGCGCACGCCTTCACGCTCGAGGGCGAGGCGGTAGCCGGACAGGCGCCAGTAGCCGAGCTGGGCGGCGAGCTGCTTGAAAGCGGAGACGTCGCTCTCGTTCTTCACCTTCGCGTGGTGGAGCGCGATCTGGGTACCCGCATTGGGCAGGCTCGGATCGGGGTCGGGGGCGACGAGGAGGAACACCTGGCGCCCGAGCCGCCCGGCTCCTACCCCTCCGACCTCGCCGAGCAGCTGATAGCCGCTGAGCCCGAGGGCGCCGACGATGCCGGGCGGGAGCGGGTTGCTTGTCAGGTGGCCGGCCGGGAAGGAGGTCATCGCGTGCTCCTCGCGGCCGCTAGTTGTCGAACAGCCCGCCGACGACGCCCCCGATCCCGCCGGCGCCCGCCGCCCCGGCGACGCCGCCTCCCGCGCCGCTCTCCGCACCCGGCGGGTGGTAGTAGGCGCTCTGGAGGCCGACCCGACCGGGGCCGGTGAAGCGGTTGAAGACGAGGTTTCCCGAGCCTGAGAGCATGCCCGTCTTGAATCCGTAGACCTCCTGGGACATCTGCACCGAGTGATCCCTGAACAGCCATCCGCCGGGCTCGATGTCGATCGTCTCGCCGGGCTCGAGCACCTTCTCTAACACGTTGCCATAGCCGTGCACCCACACGACCCCCTCCTGGTCGCCGGCAAAGAACTGGTCGACAAAGAAGCCGCCGCCGTACATCATGTTGGCGAAGCCCTTGATGCGGCTGTAGTCGTACTCGACCCCCGTGGTGGCGGCCAGGAACTGGTGCTCGCGGACGATGATGCCGTCGCCCGCCTGGAGATGGAGCGCCGCGATGTGGCCGGGTGCGTCACGGCTGAAGGCGAGCTCGCCGGCGGACTGGGCCTCGAGCAGGAGCAGAGGCAAGCCGCCCATGACGCGGCGCTTGAGTCCCCGCTTCAGCGGGTGCAGGCCAAGCTCCATGTTCGGGTACTTCCACAGGAGGACGTGATGCTCGAAATACACGGGCACGCGACCGTCGAGAGCCATGTGGAGCACTGGAACGAGCTCGCCCTCGAGGCGGTAGCGGAGGCCGGGAGCGGTCCCCTCGGTGATCTGGGTGGGCAGTATCTGTGGCGCGGTCGGCATCGGTCCCTCCATCTAGGGTCGTGGCGCGAGCATAGCCGCAGTCGCATACTGCGAATGAAGAATTGATGGCACCCTCGATGCTCACCGCGATGCAGCTGAACCGCGCCACCCTGGCGCGTCAGCTCCTGCTCGAACGGGCGGAGATCTCCGTCCCCGAGGCGGTCGAGCAGCTGTTCGGTCTCCAGGCCCAGGAGCCGAAGCCCCCCTTCATCGGGCTGTGGACGCGTCTCGCCGAATTCCGCTCGGGCGACCTCAAGCAGGCTCTCCGCGACCGCGCCGTGGTCCGGGCGACAATGATGCGCGGCACCCTCCACCTGGCCACCGCGGACGACTACGCGGCGTTCCGCTCGCCGCTGCAGCCGGTGCTCTCGCGGGGCATGGCGAGCGCTCTGCGCGACCGCTCCGAAGGACTCGAGCCCGAAGCCGTCCTCCCCGTCGCGCGGGGCCTACTCAAGGAGCGACCGCGGACCTTCGATGAGCTCCGCACGCTGCTCCAGGAGGCGTTTCCCGAGGTGAACCACCGCGCGCTGGGCTTTGCCGTCCGCATGCTGCTTCCGCTCGTGATGGTGCCGACGGGCGACCGTTGGGCGTTCCCCAGAGTCGCGGAGTTCACCCTCGCGCAGGACTGGCTGGGGCGGGCGCTGGGTACCGATGAGCGGCCGGAGGAGCTGGTACTGCGCTACCTGGCGGCGTTTGGCCCGGCATCGGCGGCAGACGTGCAGACGTGGTCGGGCCTTCAGGGAATCAAGGGCGTGCTCGAGGGCCTGCGTCCTCGCCTGGCGTCGTTCGCCGATGTGGCCGGTCGCGAGCTCTTCGACCTCTCTGCGGCGCCACGGCCCGAGGAATCGGTCCCTGCCCCGCCCCGCTTCCTCCCCGAGTTCGACAGCCTCCTGCTCGCCCATGCCGATCGGTCGCGGGTGATCTCCGACGAGCACCGTCCCGCCGTCGTCACCAAGAACCTCCGCGTGCGGGCGACCTTCCTGATCGACGGCTTCGTCGCTGGGACATGGGAGATCAAGCGTTCCCGGCGCACCGCGACGCTCACCATCTCGCCCTTCGCCGCCCTGTCCAGGCGCGACGCCGCCGCGCTCAAGACCGAGGGAGCGTTGCTCCTGCGCTTCACCGATGAGGATGCCAGCGCGCACGAGGTGATCGTGGCAGACGCTGGCTGATGTGCCTCGTCGCTCGAGACACCCGAGCAGCTCGCCCGCCTGCGGGCCAGCGGGTGCGGGTTCGCGCAGGGATACCTGTTCTCCGAGCCGATTCCGCCTGACGAAGTGCCCGAGTTGGTCGCGGCGGGATCGGGCGGCGCGGGTGGTCGGATCCTCGCCGAGTAGGCGTGACGCTAGCCGCGCATTGCCGCGAACCCAGCGTTCAGCAGCTCTTGGGCCTGGTCGGCTTCGTCGGCGGAGTGCAGGAGGACGACGCCGAGCCACGTGCGGCCGCGGCGCGCCGTCGTCACCAGGCACACCCCGGCGGCTGTCGTGTACCCGGTCTTGACCCCGTCCGTGCCTGGATAGCCGAGGCGGTACATGGGGTTGTTGTTGTAGAGGTAGAGCTTGTGTCCCTTGATCGGGAAGGGGACGATGGCGCTGGCGCTCCCGACGATGCGCGCGAGTAGCGGGACGTCGAGCACTGCTCTGGCGAGCTTGGCCAGGTCGGCGGTACAGGAGTAGTTACCTGCGTCGACGATCCCCGACACGGTGGTGAAGTGCGTGCAGCCGAGTCCCATCGCGCGGGCCCGGGCGTTCATCATCGCGACGAAGCGAGCCTGGCTGCCGCCGACGTGCTGGGCGAGGGCGATGGCGGCATCGTTGCCCGACGGCAGCATCAGCCCGTAGAGGAGCGACTCGAGAGGGACGCGCTTGTGGAGGGGCAGGAGGCCGACGCCCGAGCCCGAGAAGTCGACCGCGGCGCGGGTGATCAGCACGCGCTGAGTCGGCCGATCGAGGCTCGCCACGATCAGACCGGTCATCATCTTCGTCAGGCTCGCGATTGGCAGCGTCTGGCTGGGATCGCGCGCCCACAGCACCTGGCCATTGTGGAGGTCGAAGAGCAGGCCGCTGCGCAGCGCCGCCCGCAAGTGGATCTGCACGCGCTCGCGCAGAGGCGCCGGCACCGCGCCGAAGTCCGCGGTAACGGTGGCACCCGGCTGGGGGGTGGCCACGGGGCGGGCCGGGAGGTCGGCTCGTGGGTGGGCTGGTGTGCGGGCTGGTGTGCGCGGCTGTGCGTGCGTGCGGCCGCTGGGACCGCTCGCGCCGCTCACGATGACCGCGAGTAGGGCGGCGAGGCCGGCCAGGACCACGAGCGC
>JALYZL010000212.1 GCA_030948875.1 Actinomycetota bacterium | reverse complement strand
GGCCCCAACCGGTTCCACGATTGCCGTGATCGGGGTCGGTCTGATCGGTGGGTCGATCTCGCTCGCCGCGCGTGAGCGGCTGGGGGCAGAGGTCGTGGGCTACGACAGCTCGCCGCCGGCGCTCACCGCCGCGCTCGAGCGCGGAGCAGTCGACCGCACGGCGTCGAGCATCGAGGAAGCGGTGTGTGGGTGCGCAACGGTGTTTGTGGCCGTACCCGTCGGGAGGCTGTCGGAGGCGGTCGGCGCCGCGCTGGCGGCTGCTCCACCGGACTGCGTGGTGTCCGACGTCGGCTCGACCAAGCGCGCCGTGGTCGCCGACCATGACGATCCCCGGTTCGTCGGCGGTCATCCGCTCGCGGGCGGCGAGACCTCGGGCGTCGAGCACGCCCGCGCCGACCTCTTCGACGGGGCGACCTGGTACCTGACACCGGCGCCGAGCACGTCAGGGATGGGCTACGAACGCCTGTACCGCCTGCTGCGCCAGCTCGGCGCGCACCCGATGGCGATCGACCCCGACACCCACGACACCATCCTCGCCACCGTTTCGCACCTACCGCACGTGCTCGCCAACGTGCTCGTCACCCAGGCCGCGCACGCCCTCTCGGCCGAGGAGGAACGGCTACCGGCGACCGGTCCGAGCTTTCGCGATGCGACTCGGGTGGCGGGGGCCTCGAGTGCGATCTGGACGGACATCTACCTCAGCAATCGGGTGGCCCTGGCGGCGCAGATCGCCGAGGTCATCGATCGTCTCGGCTCCGTCCGCGACGCGCTCATCGTTGGCGACGAGGCAGCCGTGACCGAGTGGAACGACGCGGCCGCCATCGATCGCCGGCGCCTGCTCGAGGCGCAGCTCGCCGGTGGCCCGCTGTTCGAGCTCCGCGCCTCGGTGCCGAACCAGCCCGGTGTGATCGCTCAGCTCGCGCTCGAGCTCGGGCGTTCGGGGGTCAACATCACCGACATGGCGCTCTACCCTGCGCCCGACATGCAGGAGGGCGTAGTGGCGCTGTGGATCGCCGGCGAGGACGATGCCCGCAAGGCGCAGGATCTCGTGGGCCGGTTGGGATTCCCCGTCACGTCGCATGACCTCGCCGCCCCATGAACACCCGCTTCGATCCCTCCGCTCCGCTCCGCGGCCACAAGCGGCCGCCCGCCGACAAGTCAATCTCCCACCGGGCGGCGCTGATCGGGGCGATGGCCTCCGAGCCCGTGCGGATCCATAACTACCTCGACGCCGCCGACACCAACTCCACTCTCGAGGCGGTGCGCTCCCTCGGGGCGATCGTCCAGGTGAGCGGCGATGAGATCCTGATCCGTGGCGCCGGGCTGCGCAACGCGCAGGAACCGCCGGGGGGAATCGACGTCGGGAACGCGGGGACGCTGATGCGCCTGCTCCCCGGGTGGCTGGCTTTCCAGCCGGGCATGAGCTTCACGGTGGATGGAGACGCCTCGATCCGCCGCCGCCCGATCGACCGCATCGCCGAGCCGCTGCGTCTCATGGGCGCGGAAATCGATGCGCGCGAGGGGCGCTTTGCCCCCTTCACGGTGCACGGTGCGCACCTGCACGGGATCGAGTATGTGCTGCCCGTGGCGAGCGCCCAGGTCAAGTCGTGCGTGTTGATCGCCGGGCTCACGAGCTCGCAGACGCAGGTGCTCGAGCCCACTCCGAGCCGCGACCACACCGAGCGGATGATGCTGCGCGCGGGTGCTCCCCTCGAGCGCGGACCGTTCGCGCCCTCTGGCTATCGCACGACGATCGGCAACGCCGATGAGCTCGAGCTCGACGTCGTCGAGGTCCCCGGCGACATGTCCTCGGCGGCCTTCCTGATCGCCGCCGGCGTGCTCGTGCGCGGCTCCCGGCTCCTCATCGAGGGGGTGGGCGTGAACTGGACGCGCACCGGGTTCCTGCGCATCCTCGAGCGGATGGGAGCGATCGTCGTCGGTGACCTCGAGCCCACCGGGACATTCGGCCCCGAGGAGCCCGTCGCCGACCTCGACGTCTGCTACGGCCCGCTCGAGGGCACCGTGGTGGAGGCCGAGGAGGTGCCGCTGGCCATCGACGAGCTCCCGCTCGTGGCCCTCCTCGGGTGCTTCGCGGAGGGCGAGACGGTGGTTCGCGGCGCGTCTGAGCTGAGGCTCAAGGAGTCGGACCGGATCGCGTCGGTGGTCGACGGACTGGCCGGACTGGGGGCCGACATCGAGGCAACCGACGACGGTTTCGTGGTCCGCGGCACCGGCGGCCTGCGCGGCGGAGCGCTCGACGCGCTCGGCGATCACCGGCTGGCGATGCTCGGAGCGGTCGCCGGACTCGCATCGCGCGATGGGGTGGACGTAATCGGGATGGAGGCGGCGGCAGTGTCCTATCCCGGTTTCGCCGACGACGTGGCAGGACTCGCGTAGGGTGCACTGATGCTCATCGCCATCGACGGGCCGGCCGGGGCAGGTAAGTCGACGGTGGCCCGCGGGGTGGCGGACGCGCTCGGTTTCACCTACCTGGACTCGGGTGCCATGTACCGCTCGGTGGCGCTCGCGGCCGCCCAGCGGGGAGAGGCGCCGGCGGCGGTCGCCCCCTCGCTGAGGATCGGGCTCGGCGACCGGGTGACGATCGACGGGTCCGACGTCACCGAGGCGATTCGTACCCCCGAGGTCTCCGAGGCCGCTTCGCAGGCCGCCGCCGATCCGGCCGTCCGCCAGGCGATGATCGCCGAGCAGCGACGGATGGTCTCGAGCGGGAACTGGGTTGCCGAGGGCCGGGACATCGGTACCGTGGTGGCGCCGGACGCCGATGTGAAGGTGTTCCTGACCGCGAGTCCGCAGGAGCGCGCGCAGCGGCGCGCGGCCGAGACGGGAGCGGACGCCGATGCGGTGCTCGCCGGGCAGAGCCGGCGCGACGAGCGCGACCGCACTCGCGCGCACTCGCCGCTCGTGCCCGCGGACGGGGCGGCCGTACTCGACACCACGGGGCTGGACGTCGACGAGGTGGTGGCGCGGATCCTCGCACTCGTGCGGGAGGCCGCAGGCGGCGAGGAACCCAAGGGCCCACGACTTCGTAATTGACGGCTCCGACGGCGTCTGGACGCGCCTGACGCCAACGAGCTCAGCCCTCATGTACTACCAGTACTGTCGGGGCGAGCGGGTGGCGCCAGCCCAGCCGCTCGCCGGATTCCGCCACTTACTCAGTCGCGGACCCTATCGGTCGGTCCCGCGGCTAACCTCGGTGCCATGAAGATCGCCGTCGTCGGTTACCCCAACGTGGGGAAGTCATCGCTCGTGAACCGTCTCACGCAGTCGCGCGAGGCGGTCGTGCACGAGCGCGCCGGCGTGACCAGGGACCGTAAGGAGCTCGACACCGAGTGGAACGGCCGCAAGCTGACCCTGATCGACACCGGCGGCGTCGACCTCGACGACCGTGACGAGCTGGCCAGGCTGGTGCAGGACCAGGCTCGCGCCGCCCTCGCCGATGCCGATGTGGCGCTCCTCGTCGTCGACGCGCGCGGCGGCCTGCGGCCCGGCGACGTGGAGATCGCCGACATCCTCCGTCGCGGCACGCTGCCGGTCGTCGTCGCGGCCAACAAGATCGACAGCGTCCGCGACCTCGCGCTCACCGCCGAGTTCCACGTGCTCGGGTTCGGGAGTCCGATCGCCGTCTCGGCCGCGCAAGGACTGGGAACGGGCGATCTCCTCGACGAACTGGCCGCGCTCGCCCCCGACGCCGATTCTGTACTCGCCGACCCTACCGACGACGCCCCGGAACCGGTCCGCCTGGCCGTGATCGGCAGGCCCAACGTCGGCAAGTCCTCGCTCGTCAATCGCTTCCTCGGCGCCGACCGGGTGATCGTCTCGCCACGCGCGGGCACGACCCGGGATGCGATCGATCTGCCCTTCACCTACTGCGACCGCGAGTTCGTCCTCATCGACACCGCTGGCCTGCGCCGCCAGGCCAAGGTCGGCGACTCGATCGAGTACTACACGGCACTGCGCTCCCAGCGGGCCGCCGAGCGGGCCGACGTCGCCCTCGTGGTGTGCGATGCCGGCGAAGGGATCACTACCCAGGATCTGCGGATCGGCGACCTGGCGATGAAGAGCGGCTGCGCTACCGCGCTCGTGCTCAACAAATGGGACATCGCCAGCGACGTGGACCTCGATCACGAGCGGGCGCGCGTCCAGCAGAAGCTCCGTCTGCGCCCGAAGGTCCTGACCGTGAGCGCGCTCACCGGCCGCCACCTCGAGCGCTTGCTGGCGGAGTCGCTCGCGCTCGCCGACCGCTCCCGCGGACGCATCCCCACCCCGCAGCTCAACAACTTCCTCTCCGAGCTCGTCGCGGCTCGGCAGCCGCCCGCAAAGCAGGGGCACCGTCTCAAGCTGATCTTCATGACCCAGACGGAGGAGGGCCCGCCGCGCTTCTCGATCCAGGTCAACTCGCGTAGCCGGGTCACACGCGACTACGCCTACTACCTCGAGAACCGGCTCCGCGAGCGCTACCGCCTGGAAGGGATCCCGCTGGTGATCGACTTCGTCGAACGCAACCAGCGGCGACCCGGCCCGGCGCGCGAGGAGCGCAGCCGCCGCGCCGCGCGACGAGACGCCAAAGGTGGATCCGAGCCACCCATCGACTCAGCCGCCGCCGCCGCATGATTGACTGACCGGCCGGTGAGGCGGTTCGCAGACAGGATTCCGCGCAGGAGCGGGCACGACGACACGCCTGGCGCGGGGCGCGCGCTGGCCTTGGCGCCGCGCAATCGCCGCGTCCTCGGCCTCCTCGGTGTCGTTGTCGTCATCATCCTCATCGTGCTCATCGCGGGCTCGGGCGGGCAGGCGGCGACGCCCCCGGCCACCGGCGCGGCCTCGATCGTGCCGAGCGACGCGCTCGCCTACATCCACGTCTCGACCGACCCCTCGCGCCCGTCCGTGCCGAGCGCGCTGTCGCTCGCCGCGCGCTTTCCCGGCTACCGCACCCTGCGCGACGGGCTCATGGCCCGGCTAGGGGTTACCGGCCCCGGAGTCGCCGTGGACTTCGCCCGCGACGTGCGGCCCTGGCTCGGCAAGGAGATCGCGCTCGCCCTCTTCGACACGCCGACGACGACGTCCGGATCACTGATCGTGGTCGGGATCGGGAACCGGCGCCAGGCGAAGCGATTCATCGCCGGCCTGCCCTCCGACGGCACGGCCACGTACAAGGGGACGACGATCACCGGCCATCCGAAGGCCCTCGACACCGCCTTCGTCGGCCGCTACCTGGTCATCGGCCACAGCGCGAGCATCCGCGCCGCGATCGACGTCGCCGCCGGGCGCGCGCCGTCGCTGCGCGCCAACCCGAGCTACCAGCGGGCCACCACCTCCGAGCCCGCCGCGCGCGCCGCCGACGCCTACATCTCTGCGACGGGAGTGACCCGGCTGATCGCCGCTCGGACGGGCATCGTCGGCGAGATCGGGGCGCTGCTCTACCAGCCGACGCTCGTGGGCGTCGCCTTCGCGCTGACACCCGCCTCGGGTGGCTTCCAGGTCCATGTCAAGAGCGTCTTCAACCCCGCGCTGACCCGCGGGAACGCGCCGTCCTTCGTGCCGTCGCTCGTCTCGGCGGTCCCGTCGGGAGCTGCCCTGTTCCTCGACGTCACGAACCTGAACCGGCTCTTCCCACGCGTGGTTCGCACGATCGGGATCGGCGCGCGGATCCCCAAGCTGCTGCTGAAGCTCGGGATCGCCCTGACCGCCCAGGGCGTCAACGTGCACCGGGACATCGTAAGCCTGTTCCAGCGCGAATCGGCGGTGGTCATCGCCAGGCACGGGGACGCGCCGGTGCTCACAGTCCTGACCCACACGTCCGCTCCTAACGTGACGCGCAGGGTGTTCGCCCAGCTCGAGGTGCCGCTCGAGCAGCTGTTCGCCCC
The DNA here is from genome assembly GCA_030948875.1 of Actinomycetota bacterium. Lineage (GTDB taxonomy): Bacteria > Actinomycetota > Thermoleophilia > Solirubrobacterales > Solirubrobacteraceae > Palsa-465. The sequence continues at coordinate 2,877 of JALYZL010000212.1, read as the reverse complement.
GGCGGGTAATGCCGCGGGCCAGGCTCCGCTCTTCAACCAGGTGACCGTCGGCGGGGTCGATGCCCATCAGCTCGTGCTCGCGCCCGGTCTCCAGTTCGATTATGCGGTATCGGGGCACGAGCTCTTGCTCTCCACGAGCCTCCAGGGAATCGCGAGCGTCGCCCACCACGCGCGTTCGCTCCTCGACGACACCGCGTATCGCCTGACCCTCGGAAACCACCCTGCACGCGTCACCTCGCTACTCTTCCTCGACCTCAACCAGCTCCTCAGCCTCGGCGAGCAGACCGGCCTCATCACTGGCACGCGCTATCGCGCGCTGAAGCCGGACCTCGAACGAGTCCACGCGATTGGCCTGGACTCGACGAGCGGGGAGGCCGAATCGACCGCGGAGCTGTTTCTCCAAATCCCATGAGCCGACTAGCTGACAACGAGTACCTCTTCACGTCCGAGTCCGTCACCGAAGGCCACCCGGACAAGATTGCCGATCAGATCTCCGACGGCGTCCTCGACGCAGTGATGCGCGACGACCCCACGGGCCGCGTCGCCTGCGAGACCCTCGTCAACACCGGCCTCGTGGTCGTATCCGGAGAGATCAGCACGAGCACGTACGTCGACATCCCCCAGATCGCTCGCGACACCGTCAAGCGAATCGGCTACACCAACGCTCTCTACGGGTTCGACTGCCATACCTGCGCGGTCATCAACGCGATCGACAAGCAGTCGCCCGACATCGCCCAGGGAGTCGACACGGCATACGAGGCCCGCACCGACCCGGGCGATGACGACGAGCTCGACATCGCTGGCGCCGGCGACCAGGGGATGATGTTCGGCTACGCGTCAAACGAGACCGACGAGCTCATGCCGCTCCCGATCTCGCTCGCCCACAAGCTCGCCAAGCGCCTCGCCGACGTCCGCAAGGCGGAGATCGTCCCCTACCTTCGCCCCGACGGGAAGACGCAGGTCACGATCCGCTACGAGGACGGGCGCCCGGTCGAGATCGAGAAGGTGCTCGTCTCCACCCAGCACAAGGAAGGCGCCGAAGCGCTGATCAAGGACGACGTGTGGGAGCACGTGGTCGAGCGGATCCTCCCCGAGGACATGTACGACGCGCGCAAGCTGCAGAAGAGCTTCCTCGTCAATCCCACCGGTCGCTTCGTGATCGGCGGCCCGATGGGCGACTGCGGTCTCACCGGACGCAAGATCATCGTCGACACCTACGGGGGCATGGCCCGCCACGGTGGCGGCGCCTTCAGCGGCAAGGACCCCTCCAAGGTCGACCGCTCGGCCGCCTACGCAGCGCGCTACGTGGCCAAGAACGTGGTCGCGGCCGGACTCGCCGATCGGGCAGAGGTCCAGGTGGCCTACGCGATCGGCGTCGCCCACCCGGTCTCGGTCATGGTCGACACGTTCGGGACCGAGAAGGTGGGTCGCGCGCGCATCCTCGAGCTCATCGAGGAGCACTTCGACCTGCGCCCGGGGGCGTTCCGCGAGTACCTGAGGCTCCACCGTCCGATCTTCCAGAAGACCGCCGCCTACGGGCACTTCGGCCGCGACGACCACGACTTCACCTGGGAGCGCACCGACAAGGCGCAGGAGCTCCGCACAGCAGCCGGGCTCGACGGGGCTCCGTCGGCGTAGGCCGCGGCACGAGCGCTTTCACACCCCCGGCCGCGAGACTTCGCGGAGCGCCCGGTCGACGGTTTGCACGACCGCGTCGGGGGCGGCGAGGCCGCGGAAGGCAAAGTTGTATTCGGCGCCGGCGGCGGTGTCGAACTCGATCGTTCCGACGCCGAGGATCCGCTCGAGCACCGATTGGCGCGAGTTGACGTTCTGGATCCGGTCCACGCGCGTCTCCTGCACGGAGCGGGCGAACAGGCCGGTGCGGATGGTCAGGCGCTGGGTGGTGATCGTGTACAGCGTCCGCTTGCGCCTGACGAAACCGGCGAGGAAGACGGCAGCGAGGCAGATCGAGACCGCGAGCACGACCCATCCGAGCTCGATGTGGCCGGCGGCGATGTCCGTGACGGCCGCGACGAGGATGGCCACCACGACCGTCGCAAGCCATCCCTTCACATAGAGGTCGAGGATCGACCGCCAGCTCGGATGGCCGTGGAAGAGGACCCGCTCTTCATCCATCGCCGAGGAGGGTAACGGCTGTGTGCTCGCGGGCCCGCGGGGTCAGATCCCGGCCGGGAGGCCGGCGAGCCCGACGAGGAGGACGAAGAGCGCGACCGCGGCGACCGGCCCGGCCATGGGCAGAGGACCGGTACCCAGCAGGCTGCCATCGCGCTGGAACGCGAATACGATCACCCCGGGGCTGCCGCCCAGCGCGCAGATCCACCGCCATCCCGAGCCCCATGCCGTGCCCGAGCGGGCGGCGGTGATCGTCCCTATCGCCCGGGCCCCCGCGTCCAGCGTCAGTCCGAGTCCGAGCACCACCAGTCCGCCACTGACCGCGACGACGACGCCGCCGAGGATGAGCTCGACGAGAACGATCGAGATGATCAAGAAGCCGAGCGGGACGTCGTCGGCGTCGATCTCGCTCCGCGCCGGCGGCGGGCGGCGGCGGCCAGGCTCCGGCAGTGACCGCCCCTTCGCCAGCGCGCGCTCGATCGCCCTGGCGCGGGCGGTGGACGGGGAGAGCCGGCCGGGACCCGGGCTCGTGACGGGCGCCATGCCCGGCAGGCCGAAGGGCGAGGTCACCGCTTGGTTTTTCCACGGCGCGGGCTGGGGGCGCGGCGTCGGCTGGGTGACCGGCTTGGTGGTCGCCTGGCTGCCGTTGCGCGCCGCGGACTCGGCGGAGCGCGCTTCGACGAAGCGCGCGGCGCGGGCGGCGGCCTCGGCCTGTCGCTGTCCCACCCTGCGTCGCTTGAGCTT
>JALYZL010000310.1 GCA_030948875.1 Actinomycetota bacterium | reverse complement strand
GCGCAGAGCAGGGCGAGGACGGCGGCGACCACCGCGCCCACCGCCCACGCGTGCAGCCCGCCGCCGAGGAGGCCCGCGAGTCCGACGGCCCCGGCGGCGCCCAGCTCGGCGAGGCTCGCCGAGCCCGTCATGCGCGCGCGGAAGGCCGAGTGCCCGGCCAGATACAGGGCGACACCGCCACACAGCGCCAAGCGGGCTTCTTGCCCGAGCGAGGCCCCCGAGTGCAGGGTGGCGACGCGCATGCCGGCGGCGAAGACGATGATGCCCGCGACGATCAGGAGGTGGAGGTAGCTGTACCCGTCGGCAGCCGCGAGCACGGGATCGTCGTGGTCGCGCAAGCGCGCCGCGGCCAGCGCCGCGAAGCTGTCGAAGTACGTCCACCACATGCCGACGGTGATGAGCACGCCGGAGGCGATGGTGACCACGAGCTGGGCGTCGATGTGCTGGTGGTTGGCCCCCACGCCGATCTCGACAATCGATTCGCCCAGGCAGATGATCACGAACAGGCCGTAGCGCTCGGAGAAGTGGGCGACGGCGACGCGCTGCAGACCGCGTAGGCGCTCGCGGGTCAGCCACGCCGGGCCCGCGTAGTCGATCGCCGCCGCCGCGATCCACAACACGATCCGCCATGACTCCCCGACGAACGCGCCGACGATGAGCAGCGCCATGCCCACGGCGACCGTGACCGCGAAACCGGCGATCGCCTCCCACGACGCGTGGCCGCGCCGCGAGGCGTCGGCGTAGAGCGCGAGGTGAAGAAAGCGCACGGCGGCGTAGGCGACGGTAAAGAGGACCGCCTCGGTGCGGAATGCCTCCGGGATGGTCAGGCCCACGATGAAGATGGGCAGCAGCGCTACGAGGAGCGCGGCCCGCAGCGTCGGCGACCCGGCTTCCTCCGCGTTGGCGGCCCACACGAAGGCCGACCACGCCCACCACACGAGCGCGAGCACGAGCAGGGAGCGCCCGAGCCACGCCCACGAGAGGTGCAGCGCGAGCAGGGTGGTGACCTGGGTGACGGCGAAGACGAAGACGAGATCCCAGAGGAGCTCGACGGGGGTGGTGAGGCGCTCGGCGGGCGGGGCGGGTGGCGGTGCGGCGGGCTCGGGGTCGCTAGGGCCCTCGGCGGCGCTGGGAGCCTCGGCAGGGCCGGCGGCGTCGGCGGATGTCGGTGCTGCGCGAGCTAAGTCGTCGGCGGATGTCGGTGCTGCGCGAGCTAAGTCTTCCGAAGCGGCCATGCGTCACCCGTGGGTGCGCCGGGAGGCTAGGGCCGGGCTAGGTCCAGAAACCGCGGCCGCGACCGGGGCCGGCGCCCGCCTCCTCGCGGACTTGCCGATGATCGTACCGACGGTGGAAGTGGCGGTAGTAGCCGTGATGGCGATGGTGGCCGAACATGAACCAGCCGATCAGCGCCCACACGATCCACGCCGAAGCGAAGGCGGCGAAGACGAGGAGGGCCGCCACGACCATCGGCACCGCGATCGCCGCGACGATGGCGACGCGCGCCACCGGGCTCGCGGGAACCAGCGTCCGCTTGCGCGCGGGCTGCAACCTCGGCAGGTCGGCGACCACGGCTTCGAGCTCGCCGTAGGTACGCGAGCCGAGCGTGGCAGTCAGGCGCTCTTCGAGCTCATCGAAGCCGATCCGGCCCTCGGTGGCCGCCGCGCGAAGCCGCTCCGCGACCTGGTCACGGTCCGTGTCTGACGCCCTGAGATGACCGATCCTGGAGATCAACGGAGTGTAGCGGTCCGGGTGCACGGGCGGGAGGGGTTGGCGGGGGCGCGGAGCGCAGCGCTCGGGCGAGGTTGCCGTCGCTCGGGGCCATCGCCCTGTGGTAGGTTCGCCGCGGCAGATGGGCACGGTGACGCGAAGCAGGGTCGTGGTCGGCTTCCGCGCGGAGACCCGGCGGGGTGCGGTGCTCGCGGGCGCGCTCGCGCTCCTCGCGCTGGCGTGGCTCTCGGTCATGGCACCGAGCGCCAGGGCCGCCTACCGCCCCAACCCGGTGTCGTTCAGCGTCCTCGCCGCTCCTGGCCGACACCGGCTTCTGCGTATACGCGTTCACCTACGGCAACGACCCCGGCGAGCCGTACCTCGGCGGGCGCAGCCGATGGAGCGGAGCGCGCCACAGCTTGCCGCCTTCGTCGACAAGGTGCTGGCCGCCACGGGCGCGAGCAAGGTGGACCTCGTCGGGCACTCCGAGGGCACGGTGATGCCGCGCTACTAGGCCTGCCGTTAACGAAGCTGTCACGAGGGGCAATGTGATCGGCTGGCCCCGGGCGCTGGGGGCGGCTCGCGCCGACGACTACCGCTTTTCGCGTTGAAGCAGCCGCGCCGTCGAGCGCGAGGCGGCGCGTCATACCGGAGACTCTCGTAGATTGGGATCCAGGGATGAGCACCCCGCGAACGGGATCGTGCTTGGTCGCCCTCACGCATTCTCGGAGATCCACTAGCGCGGGCGCTTGCGTGAGGTCTAACGCCGTCGGGTGCGGGGGTGGACGTAACAAAAGCCGTCGGGGTGGACAATCCCTTTGTGGAATGGGGATGAAGCGATCAGGGGTCAACACGGATTCGAGCGAGGCGTTTGAGCAGATCTTCGCGGCGCACTACTGGCCCGTGCGCGACTTCGTTCGCCGGCGGGCGTCTGAGTTCGTTGTCGAGGACGTCGTGGCCGAGACGTTTCTGGTGGCGTGGCGGCGTTTCTCGGAGATCGGTGGGGACCCCCTGCCGTGGTTGCTCGGTGTGGCGCGTCGGGTGCTGGCGAACGAGCTCCGAGGTGATCGGCGGCGCGTCGCGCTGGTGGATCGCCTTCAGGGCCTGACCGGCACGGCGACTTCGAGCTGGGAGTCGCCAGCGGAGATCAACGGCGTGCTCGCGGCGGCGCTGGGACGGTTGTCAGAGCGCGAGCGTGAAGTGCTGCTCTTGGTCGCTTGGGATGGACTCGATCCTGCCCGAGCTGCCCAGGTTTTGGGGTGTAGCCCTACCGCATTTCGCGTCCGCTTACACCGTGCCCGACGACGGATCGCAAAGGAACTCGCCGACGATCCCGGCCCTCGAGCCGTCGCTCGGCTGACCGAGGAGATCTCGTGAGCGCCAACGACCCGGTACTTGAACGTCTCGCCGAATCTAATCCAGTCACGCCGACGACGCCCCGGCCCGATTCTGAGCACGCCGAGGCGGACCGGATCCGCCGCCGCGTGCTCGGTGGCCTTGGCGCGCAAGAGCGGCGCAAGCGCGTCTCCCCGTGGCTGCTTCGCGGCGTCGTAGCGATCGCAGCTGTCTCCGCGACCGCGGCAGTCCTGGTCCTGGTCGCCGTGCCGACCCGACCAACGGTGCACAGCGGCTCGCAGATCGCTGTGACCGTCACTCACCCTGCAGCTGCATCTTCGCGACCGGCGACCCCTCACCATCGCCCCGATTCGACGTCGCCGCCGCCTCCTACGGTCCACTCGCGCACTTCGCCGGCAGCGACCCAGTCACCCGGGATCGGGGAAACTCACACGACCGCTCCTCCGCCGGCGCCAACCAAGGCCATCGCGAAAACACGGCCACCCAGGAACGACCCGCGGCGGGCTCCGAGGCCATATGCGACGTTGACTCCCGGTCATGGCGTTACGACTGCACCGAACACGACTACGACCGGGGGAGGAGTCGTGGCGGGGCCTGAACCGATCCCGGCCCCCAACACCAAACACCATCACCGCAAGCACCACCCCAGACACCGGTCTTCGGCAATGTGGTGGACTCCTCCAAGCTCTTCACCACTTGTTCACTCAACACCACCCTCGCAATGAGACCCTGTCGACGTAGGGTCAATCCAATACCGAAGCGAGGGGAGCTTCTGTGTCAGATGCTAGATCAGCACGAGCTGTGCTCGTGGCGCTGGGCGCTGCGATCGTCGTTGCCGTTAGCGCGTCGTCGGCGCTCGCGAACGTCTACGGGATCGCGTACACCTTTCCCAGCAGTTCGCAAGGCGGCTACGCTGTGATCCGCTCAACTCAGTTGAGTCCGGGCGCGCCCGGCGACTTCGCCGACAATGATGTCTGGGCGGTCGGCAACGGCGCCAACACGTGGGTCGAGGGTGGCTTGATCAACGGCTACTGGACGTCCACTCTCAGCTACTTCTCCGGTTATCAGGCCGGCGGGGTGTTCCAGATCCACATCGGACCGCAACCCAGCTACGGCGTCAACTATGACGACTGGGAGGTAAACCAGGGAGCTGGCTATTGGGGCACTCTGCTCCAGCCTGACGGGGGCGGCAATCCGACGTGGGCCTACCTATATCCGCCTCCGTTCACCAGCGCTCCGTTACTTGAGACTGGGACCGAGACCTACACCCAGTCCGACCACGCGTGCTCGCACCAGTTCAACCTCCTGAATTACCTGGGTGGCTCCTCCTACAGCGCATGGAGCGGTACAAGCGTTTCGGGGAACAACCCGCCGTACATCGTCACGCTCTCGGCAGACAGCAGTTACCGCGAGTACGAGAACGCGCCCGGCTGTAGCTGAGCCCGACGAGTTCGCTCAAATTGAGACAAGAGCCAAAGGAAAGGGAAGATTCACATGAAAACGAAGCTTGCGGCCGGCGCCGCGGCGCTGATTGCGGCGGTCGGGTTCCTCACCCTCGGAGGAAACGGCCACCCGAGCACAGCGAAGGCAAGCAGCGCACCAACGTCAATGTCCGCCAGCCAAATCCGCACAATCGCGCTCAACTTCGCCACCGCGGCCGGCGATCCCACGCCGACCTCGATCGAATACGTAGCGTCGACACGCGCCGCGGCCAACCAGGCCCTCTACGGCGGAAAGCTCCAGGGCGATCCAACGGCGAATGATCCCTCGTACGTGATCGTGCAACAGGGGAGCTTCCGGGAGGACCACGCGCCCCGCCCACCACAGGCCTCGGTTCCGACTGGTTCAGTGCTGGTGGTGGTAGTCAACGCAAGTACGGGACAGATGACCGACCTGAGCCTAGGGCAGACGACGCCCAGCAGCCTCGCGTCACTGGGGACGGTCATCCCGCTCGCCGCGCCGCAACAGGCGGCCGGCTCGCAGGCGCGGACTGCCCATCGTCGCACCAACTCGCGTCGCAGCAGCGCTCGGCGCTAGGTCCCTCGAACAATGCTGCCCGCGCCGCGTCTAGCTCTCCATCGCCCAGTGAGTCGCCAATCACCACGATCGGATGGGACTGGACGCGGCGCGTCGCGGTTCCTTGGAAAAATAGCCGCCGCCGCAGTCGCGGCGTCCTGCTTTCTTGTCTGCCCGGCGCTCGCCGACGCGAGCATCGCCGCGCATACCGGAGCCGCCCACGTTTACGGCAAAACGACGGTCACCGCGACCGGAACCCTGAATGACAACGGCCGCGTTGGGTCCTATCACTTCGAGTACATCTACACCGACCATGGCCTGCTCTACGACCAGGGCAGCCCAGCAAAGCCCGCCGCCGCCAAGCACACCGTCCAGGCCGTCAAAATGCGGCTCCCCAGTGTCGCAAGTGGACAGCGCTACAAGTACAGACTCGTCCTCACAATCGGCCACAAGAACGTGTACGGCGCCTGGAAGAAATTCCGCACACCGGGACCCCCTGGCACCGGTGGGCCTCCAGTCGCCGGGTAGGGGCCGCTGCGGCCCACGACAACTCGCGTCTAACGGATGCTTAGACGCGCGTTGACGGCCGTCGACCGCGTCGAGGGCGCTGAGCCGACGACCTGAAAGGCTTGTCCGGCACCGCGTCTAACACGCGAGCCGCTCACGAAGGCATGAGCCCACCGGGCGTCAGACCACGCGAACCGCGTCGAACGCGGAACGTACAAAAATCGCGCCGTTGCTACTGGGGCTCCTCTCGCGATGCGGAAGTCTCGCGAGGTTTGCCGCGGCCGTCGCGGGCGAGGAGACGTCTCGTCGCTTCAGGAATGAGCCCTTCTGTGAAGAGAACTATCTAGGATCGGGGTCTGTGAGCCCCGGATCGGCGTCGGATCAGCGCAGATTGCCTTCACGAAAGGACGGGACGGTGTCGGCGTGGGCTGCGCGCTACCAGGAGATGGCGCTGACCGGGGTGCGCTCCCGAGAGGTGACCGAGCGGATCGCGCTCCATCTCGGCCGCTTCGCGGAGTACCTGGAGGCGACCTACGGCCGTCAGAGCGTCGGGACCGTCGTGCGACGCGATGTCGTCGGCTGGCGCGATTCGCTCGTTGCATCCGGGCTTGGCCCGTCGACGGTGAACAATCACGTGGCGTCGCTGGCGGGGTTCTGCGGCTGGGTCGCGGCGCAGGCCCGGGAGACGCTGGCGGGCGGGAACCCGACGAGCGGGGTGAGGACGCTCGCGCTGGCGCCGCTTGAGCCGCGGGCGCTCACGCCGGCCCAGGTCCGGTCCCTCAAGAGCGTCGTCGACCAC
>JALYZL010000185.1 GCA_030948875.1 Actinomycetota bacterium | reverse complement strand
GCGCCGGGCCGCCGCGCAGCTCACGGAGGCGCTCGATGTCATCAGCTCGGCGATGGCCCATTTCGTCGAGGCGGGGATCGAGCGCTCGCAGGCCGAGGGCTTGGTGGCGCTCCAGCAGGACGCGATCGCGCGCGCCGCCGCGAGCACGGCGCTCGACACGCTCGATGCCGCCGACGCCGAGGACGCCCTGCTCGCTCGCCTCGAAGCGCTCGGTGTCGAGGAGGCGTGGCGACTTGCCGAGCCGCTGGTCGCGGCCGGGGTCGACCAATCGTGGCTCGACCGGGTCGCCGAGATCGGGGGTCCCGCGACGTCCGCGGCGCTGCGCTGGGTCGCCGCTACGCTCACCGCGGGCCGGCTCGCCGCCGAGCTCGAGGAGTCCACCGAGCGCATGACCGCGCTCGTGGGCGCCGTCAAGTCCTACGCCTACACCGATCGCGGTGGGGTCGTCGAAGTCGATCTCCACGAAGGGCTCCAGACCACGCTGGTTGTGCTCGGCCACAAGCTCAAGCACACCGAGATCGACGTGCTGCGCGACTACGATCGCACGCTGCCCAAGCTCACGGTGCGCGGGTCCGAGCTGAACCAGGTTTGGACCAACCTGCTCGACAACGCGATCGACGCCGTGGGAGGGCGCGGGACGATCACCATCACGACCCGGCAGGACGCGAACTGGGTCGTGGTCGAGATCACCGACAACGGTCCCGGCATCCCGGACCAGATCGCCGAGCGGATCTTCGACCCCTTCTTCACGACCAAGGACGTGGGGCGTGGCACCGGTCTCGGTCTCGCCACCGCGCGGCGCATCGTGGTCGACCGCCACGACGGTTTGCTCACCCTCGACACCCGTCCTGGCCGCACGACCTTTCGCGTCCAGCTTCCGCTGAGCCAGGATTAATCCAGGGCACGAGGCGCACGCCAGCGCATGCGGTCCGCCGTCGGACCAGCCGACGGTGAAGAATCGCTCCAAGCCAAGCTCATCGGCGATCGCCCAGACATCCGCGGCGCAGTCGGCGACGGTGCGGCCCACCCGTCGCTCGGATCGACCGTAGCCGGGACCGCGAGTAGTCGACACACTGTGAGAGCTCCGGTGGCATGATCTAGACCGTGAGCGAAGGAGATGGTGGACACGACAGCTTCGAGGAGAGGCTCCGCGCGCTCGCCCGCGAGGTCGGCGAGTCGGTCGAGCGCATGGCTGGATCGCTAGACCGCGACGAGATCGCCGACCGGATCGGTACAGGCGGCGAGCGGGTCAGGGAGCTGGCCGAGTTCGCCGGGCGGTGGCTCAAGGCTCAGGGTGAAGACCACGCAGCGCGCGGCTCGGCGCCAGCTGACGACGCGGTCCCGGTGCGCCTGTCCGGTCCCCACCCTCGTGACGTGCCGACCGAGGAACAGGGGCTCGCGCTGAGCGCGCTCGACTCGGGCCGGTGGAAGGTCGACGCCGGGACCAACGAGCTGATCTCCGACGGTCAAGGACCGGGTCCGAGCCAACGTGGCGGCCTGGTCGACGAGCTGCGCGCGCGCGACTGGATCACCGCCGGCGGCGAAGTCACCCTCGTCGGGCGCGCCGCGCTCAGGCGCTGGGAAGACGGCCCCCCGCCGAGCTGAGATCCGTTCCGATCAGCCGACCGGCGTGCGCTCTCTGATGATCCGCAGGTTGCTCGTCCGCGCCTCGAGTCGATCGATCGCCGCGGTGAGGTCGGTAGGCGGTGCCTCGGTCGTCCAGCGCTTGCCGACGCGCCTGACCTTGCCCTCGCGCTCCAGATCCTGAAGCCGGGCGAGTGTCCTTTCGTTGCCGAGGCCTGCCGCTTTAGCGGCCATCGCCGTCGAGAACGAGGCGGGCAGCTTCTCGAGTGCGGCACGGAGGCGATCAGGACGCTGCTCGGTCGGGCGTCGGCGGGCGCGTGGCGTCGGTCGCGGTTCCGTCTTGGGGGCCGGGGGAGAGGGTTCGGTCGCGGTTTTGCGTCCGACCGGCAGCGCGTCCCCGAACCGGGCTCGGCAGCTGGCGCACAAGACCATCGGCTCGCGATCGTCGGCTCGGATCACGGCAAACCGGCGCCATCCGCGACCGGAGTGGCACACAGCGCACCGACGACCGGCGCGTTCTATCTCGGTGAGGTCTTCGGTATCCATCGAGTTTGCACCCTCACCTTAGAACGTTGCGAGCCGAAACGACGCCCGGCGGCGCGTCAGTCGGTGCGCCTGTCTCGCATCTTCCGTCTCTCGTACCCGGACGGGATGCTGACCGACCCGGCAACCAGGTCGCGGGAGATGTGGGCGAAGTGGGAGAGACTGGCCGCAGCGGCGCTGCTCGATCGGGTCCGGCGGTTGCTCACCGGGGACGTGTCCGACCGCGAGCTCCATCTGCGTTCCTACGGCGCTCTTTGGCGTCTAACAGGTGCCGGGCACCCACTCGCCGTCACACAGGACGAGTGGTTCTTCGAGTCGACGGGCGCTGCTATTCACGCCGAGGACGCCGTCCGCTTCCCACAGACGGGACTGGACCTCGAGCTCGGCGAGGCCGCCAGCGTCGACCGCAGGAGTCACTCTGGCCCGACCACTACTCGGTCGGCCTCAGCGGGAGTGTCCGTCGAGGTCCCGGAGGCCGCACACGTCAACACGCCCACCGGCGAATCGTTGACATAGTCGCCCGGGCGCTCCCGGGCGTCGAGCCCATCGCCGAACCGGTCACGGAGTGCTCGGCGTGTGCGGTCCGTCGAGCGTCTCGGCCTCGCTGCGAGGTACGCTTCGAACGATGTCGGTCGACACCCCTGAGGAGCTCGAAGGTCTGAGGCGAGCGGGGCGTGTCGTCGCGGCAACGTCGCGGTCCCTTCGTGCCGCGGTCGCCCCGGGGGTTACGACGGGCGAGCTCGATGCGCTCGCCGCCGATATGTTCGCCGCGAGCGGGGCCCGCTCGGGACCGATTCTGACCTACGGGTATCCGGGATCGATCTGCGTGAGCGTTGACGATGAGGTGGTCCATGGGGTCCCGGGCGGACGGATTCTGAAATCGGGACAGCTCGTCACCCTCGACGTAGCTGCCGAGGTCGACGGTTATCACGCGGACGCCGCCGTGACCGTACCGGTGGGTTCTGTTGATGCCCGGGCACGACGGTTGATCTCCGCCACGCGGGCCGCGCTGTCCGCCGGCATGCGCGCAGCCCAGCCGGGGGCGACACTGCGGGACGTGGGCGCGGCCGTCGAGCGCATCACCCAGGCGCGCGGTTACCAGATCATCCGCGTACTAACCGGTCACGGCATCGGCCGCGCGATGCACGAAGAGCCGACGGTGTTCAACTGGCCGGCGCCGTACGCAAACACCCTCCTCACCCCGGGCCTGGTCTTCACGATCGAGCCGATGCTCTCGTCGGGAACGACGCGGCTCCTGCTCGATAACGACGGATGGACTGTACGTACCGCCGATCGCTCGCTCACGGCGCACGAGGAGCACACGATCATGGTCGCCGAACACGGTCCCGTAGTCCTTACTGCCGGCCCGGTGACCCCGGAGGAGGATTGATGGCGGTCCTGACGGCAGAGGCTCGCGCGTTGCTCGACTCCGACGCGCTGGCCCACCTGGTGACCGTGAACCCGGACGGCAGTCCGCAGCTGAGCTGCGTCTGGGTCGGCGTGGACGGGGATGAGATCGTCAGCGGCCACATGATGCGCCGCCAGAAGGTCCGCAACGTTGAGCGCGATCCGCGCGTGGTGCTGTCAATGGAGGGGCAGGGGCTCAACCAGATGGGTCTGCGTGAGTATCTCGTCCTCCATGGGCGCGCTCGGGTGCAGGAGGGCGGCGCCGCCGCGCTCCTACGGGAGCTTGCCCACGTCTACCTCGGGCCTGACGTCGTATTCCCTCCGCCCGGGGTCGACGCCCCGGGATACGTCCTGCGCATCACGCCCGAACGCCTGGGCGGCGTGGGACCCTGGACCACGTAGCCTCGCTTGGGTTCGATCGCGACGAGGTTGAAGGCGTTAAACTTGGCAGCTTCGCGCAGGTTCTTCGCGGGTACTTGCGCGAGCGAATCGGACGCTCGAGGAGCCGTGGGCTCGACGCCAGCCGCTATCGCTCGTCTGCTCGCCATCCAAGCGCTTGGCGCCGGGACCGCGGGAGCCCGCTCACGACGAGATCGTAGGAATCCTCGACCATGTTCTTGATCGTCTGGTCGGGTAGGGATCCGTCGATGATCACGGTGTTCCAGTGCCGTTTATTCAGGTGGTAGCCGGGGAGCACGGCTGGATGCGCCTCGCGGAGCTGCTCTGCGAGCAGGGGCTCGCACTTGACGCTCACGCGCAACGGGCGCTGCGCGAGCGGCGAAAGCGCGAAGATCTTTCCCGCCACTCTGAACACGGATGTCCCGTGGCCAAACGGGAACGTCTCCGCGGATCCGGGAAAGGCGAGGCAGTGCTTACGGAGCCCAGCGGCGCGCATCACGGTACCCACCATCCCAGCAGCTCGAGCGGGAGTCCGCAACGTGGGAACTAGGGCAGCCCGCCGCGCGGGTCCGGTGCCTCGGCCACGAGCTTCGCGGCGCGCCTATGCTGTTCAGTCCGGAACGAAGGCCGTCCAGGTGTCAGGATTCCAGCACGGGACCGTCCCACGACCAGCGCGGCAGGCTTAGCGCTAAGGGCACGTCGTCGGCCGAGCGCGGATAAGTGGCCATGGCAGTGGTCATCCATCGAAACCAATCTTTCAGCGTTGACCGCAGCCGTTCGTCGGCCGGCAGTCCGGCATCGTCGAGCGCCAGCGCGAAGCATCGCTGGGCCCTCGTGTCCATGTCCTCGTGTTCTCCGTTGCCAGAGTGGATCCGCAGGACGTGACTGTGATCGCCCATGGTGTGGGAGTACAGGGTCGCACCACCGAGCGCTTCGACCCAGTAGGCCGCCAATCTCTCCACGTGTTGCGGATGGCCCGGATGCGAAAACGCATGACTGACCACGGGGTCTTCCAGACATCGCTGGTGCCAGGCGCGAGCCAGATCAAGAAACGCCTGATCGCCACCCGCAGCCTCGAGGACGGTGCCTTCCACGGGGACATTGTGGCCGCTCGATGCCACTGCTGGCAAGCAGTTTCACGACGGGTCTACACGCGCGAGGCCTCACGGTAGCGGCGTTGTCGCTCGCGGTTCCCGCATGGCGACTCGGCGTGCCAACGTTGCGTGCCGGAGCGGGTCGCGTCGTAGAAGATGAGGTTGCACGCAGGGCGCTCGCAGCGCTTCAGCCGCGATACATCGAGCTCGGCAAGCTCTAAGGCAACCCCGCGAGCCAGTGTTGCCGCAGGCGTGGGTTCACTCCACCTCAGGTGCGCGCGCAAAATCTGATTCTCGGTCACTTCGAGTCTCGCCGTGGCGATGCTTGGTTGCGCGAGGCTGGTCAGCCGCGCCGCCGGCCGCGCTACCGGGCGCGCGCTGAGAAGACCGTCCACGAGCTCAACGATCGTCTCGTGAAGCTCGCGGAGCGCGCCGAGCTCGGAACTGGTCACGCGCCCTAGTTCGAGCGCTTGGGCCGCAGTTGCTGGGCCGGCGAGCGGGTCGGGGTGGATCGTCGGACCGCGGTCGGGCTTGCGCGCAACGGTCAGGTTCGCGAGCCTCACCAGGGTGTCTGGCGTCATGCCGTGCGGGGCGCCGCGTGGCCGAGGAACCGTGTCCGCGGGCGCGACACGAGCCCGTTTACGTGTCGGGCGTTGGGGTGGTTTGAGTACTTGCGCAGGACTTCGTCCGCGAGCTTGCGGGTCGTCCATTGACTGACGACGAGCAGGTGCCCGGGCTCGTCCAGGTCCTCGATCAATTCGTGCGTGAGGTAGCCATCGAAATGGGGCATGTCGCGCCAGATCGCTTCGGTGATCGCGCGACCCTCGCGCGTCTCCTCGGGTGGAAAGTAGGACTCCCACACGGAATAGACCGGCATCGCCGTCCTCCTTTGTTCGCTATCCGTCACGGTCAAAACGAGGATAGACCGTTACTGGCGTGTCGTCAAGGCAATCGCAGCGCGCCGCTGTCAGTGGGCGGCTTGGTCCAGGCGATGACGACGGCGTCTCCCAGGCGTTGCCTGGCCTCGGCGCATTCCAGATCAGTCGTCATGGCGGGGCTTCGCCACCCGCGGGGGGTGAAATAGGCATCACTCCAGAATGTGGGTGGTCAATAATGCCCTATTTCGCTACAGATCGAATCATCGAGAATGCCCGACGTGGAGCCGGACGCGCAGCCCGCGCGTATCGTCCACGGATGCTGCAGGTCAATCGAGTGAGGAGGTCGGCAATGAAGTTCCTGGTCATGTGGAAGATGGAGATCTCGTCGCTGTCGGCGGAGATGATGCGGACCGTCCTGCGAATGCCTGATGTCGCCAAGCCGCTCGAGGAAAGCGGCAAGGTCATTGGGCGCTACCACATCGTGGGCTACCACGGAGGGGCGTGGATCTTCAACGTCGAGTCCAACGACGAGCTGGAGATGTTGCTGGCGACCCTCCCCGTATATAACTTCTCCCACTTCGAGGTCTACCCGCTCGCCGACATGTCCTCCCTACCGGTCGTGCCACCGTCAGACTGACCCCAGGTGGACTCCCCGCCTAGCTCGGTCGACGCGCAGTTAGTGCCAGCGTCATGAATAGTGCCCAACGACTAACGCTCTTGGCCTCGCCGCGAGGGGTACGTCTGGGGGCGCGATGCCGGTGTCGTGAGAGCAGCCTCGCTCACGCGCGGTTCGTATCCAGCCGCCGCATCAGATCGTGGCGGCTTGGTGAGATTCCCGCACTGTCGTGCTGCCTCGCCGCAGGGGCGGGTCGCGCGAGGCAAGGATGAAGTCGATAGGCACGCGGGACCGGGGTGTGCGCCGCTCGGCCCTTGGTGTGAGCTTCGAGCGTCCAGTTTCGTTCTGGAGTGGTGTCGCCGCTGTCACGATCGGCACGCTCACGCAGCTGCCGATGTATTTCGGGGCCAAGCGTATGGGCTACAGATTGCGCGGGATGCCCTTCGATGCGACCATGAGCGTCGGCATGATCCTGATGTTCGTCGGGATCGGGCTCACGGTCTACGGGTTGCTTCCGCGTGTCTCAGGGGCCGGGAAGGACGCGGTGTCCCGGATCAGGGTGAAGGCCCTCGACGACGCACCCATTACGCGCTCACATGTTGCGCTGATCCTGGTAATGGCGGCGGCAATCACGATCGACGTGATGAAGCCGACCACCCTCGCGTTCATCGCCCCCGGGGCGGCGGCCGAGTACGGATTGCGTTCACCGTTGAACCCGCACTCAACGGGCCTACCGATCGCGCTCTATCCCCTCGCGGGCATCGGTGGCACAGTCGTCGGGTCGCTCATCTGGGGCTCGCTGGGCGACCGGATCGGCCGCCGGGCGTCGATCCTCATCGCCGCGGTCATCTTCGTCGCCACCTCGACGTGCGGCGCGATGCCGACCTATCCCATGAACCTGGCGACCTGCTTCATCATGGGCCTCGGCGTCGGAGGCATGCTCCCGATCATCTTCGCGCTCGCATCCGAGACGATCCCGGCCCGTCACCGAGGCTGGATCATCGTTCTGATCGGTGGGGACATCGCCGGCGCCTACATCATCATGAGCTGGCTCGCCTCCACGATCGGCTCCCCACACCAGTACGGATGGCGATCCCTCTGGCTCGTCGGGATCCCGATCAGCCTGATCCTGGTGCTCATCAACCGGTGGATCCCCGAGTCGCCCCGTTTCCTGCTCCAGCACGGACGCGACCAGGAAGCCGGCGCCGTCATGCACCGCTATGGCGCGAGCGTAATCAAATCGGACGAGCCCGAGTCGAACGTCGAGCACCGGATCCACGAACATTACGGCCAGCTCTTCCGCCATCCATTCGGTGGACTGACGGCGGTCCTCTTGATGTTGGCGCTCGGCATTGGCGTAGTCCAATTCGGCTTTCAGCAATGGATCCCGACGAACCTGCAGAAGCTCGGCTACGGCCAGGTAAGCGCCAGCAAGATCCTGCGGGACTCCGCGCTAATCGGTTTTCCCCTCAACCTTCCGATCGCGTTGCTCTACGGCTACTGGAGCAGCAGGAAGACCATCATCCTCATGGCCGTCCTGACCGCAGCGGCGCTCATGGGCTTTGTGATCGCGGGCGATGGGGTGGTCGGCAACAGCACCCTGCTGCGTGTGTTGCTGATCGTGCCGATCTGGGGCATCAGCTCGCTCACCGCTGTCACCGCCGCTTACGCCTCGGAGATCTACCCCACCCGCATTCGGGCGCGCGGCACCGGACTGGCGGCAGCGGCAACGAAGCTCGGTGGCGTGCTCATCCTGGCCGTCGTGGCCGCCGCCTTGACGACGCCCTCGATCGCGGTGACCGCCCTACTCGGCGTTATCCCCATCGTCGCTGCGATCGCCATGCTCATCTTCTTCGGGATAGAAACCCGAAGGAAGAGCCTCGAGCAGATCAGTGCCGAGGAATTTGCGGCCCCGCTCGCAGAACCGACTTGAGTGGCCACGCCGGGCGAGGCGCCACCAATGTCGGGGTCTGGGGTCCGTGGTGGTGGTGGTGTTTTCCCGGTTGTTGTCCGGTGCGGTCTGGAGTGCGCTCGGTCGGTCCGAGCCAAGCGCGCCCGATCCCAGCCGACTGCCGTAAGACAGAACTCGAGCAGCTCGGTTCTAACGAAGTCACGTGGCCGAACGGCGCCACGTCGCGATCCCCAGGATCACGATGTATCCTCGGCTCCCTCAGTTGAGGTTGAGCCGGGAGTGCGCTGTGCGCAGGTAGTCGATTACGGCGGGGTCGTCGGTCTGCAAGCGCTCGACGAGCATCCCAGCGCAAGTGCAGAAGTCAACGACCGCGTGCCCGACTGAGATGTCGACCACTCGCCATTGCGCGCCGAACAACACCCAGCGCTCAAGACGATCGATCGTCAGGGATTCGGTGGCCATCGTGCTCAGATTATGGGTGCGCCTTTGATTTTACCGGCACGACGTTCTTCGACGATAGTGAGCGCGTGCCACAAGGATCGAGCACGAGACGCTTCGAGCCTCCGGTCAGGGCGTCCGGCTCCGCCGCTCGGGGCGTCGCAGCTGGGGAAGGCTCAGCGAGGGCGTGACTTCCTGATAGCGCCCGTGGCCGGTCCGTCTTGACAACGGCACCTCCGGCTGCGCTCAGCGTCGAGGAGTAATCTCGTCTTGATGCCTCGCGCGGCCGGGCGAGGGGAGGCGCTACTGCGAGGTCTGAGCACGAGCGTGTTCGAGCGATCACAGAGAGGCCCGCCAAGCCGTCGTTCTGGCTCAGGAACAGATCGACTCTCAGTCACAGCTACATCGGTATCGAGCACATCTCCCACATCTCCCCCAGCGCGTGCCGACGCGCTCATCGGGCTGGCCTACTCGACCAATTGTCGAAACAAAGACCCGTCGCCCAGCGTGCCAGGTGTAATCTCTCGCCGCAAGGTTAACCGGGCCTTGGGGCTCGCACAGCTCGCGTGGGTCGAGGCGAAGCGGGAGGGCACGCGTCGTGGCGTTCAGCCGGAATGTGCGGGCGGGTGGCTCGGTTCGGGGACGGGCTACCCTGCTGGTACATGAGCGATCTCGGTCGAGCGCTTGAGTTGATCCATGGTGCCGCGCACAGTCACCGGTCCGTGCGCGCGACGCTGCTTCGGCGGGAGACGATCCGTCGGTGGCCGGGGCCGGCACGCGAGGTGGCGGACAAGGCGGCTTCCGCGTGGCTCGCGAGCTTTGAAGGTCCGTCGCGCTATGTGCACATCGAGCTGGGCTCCTCGCTGTGGATCGTCAGGCCGGATCTGGTTCGCTTCGAGCGCGAGGCAACATATGAGGGCAAGCCTGAGCGCGCGGTGATCGTGGGGACCGCCGATCGTCGCTCCCATCAGGCTCCTGGGCGTGGGGTCAGATCGGAGCCGGATCCGCTGATTCGTCGTGATCTACCGGAGTTGCATCTGTTTGATCCTTGGGGGTTCGTCTGCGACCTCGAGCTTGAAGTCGTGGGCGAGACACTCTGCGCTGATCGGCCGGCGATCGAAGCGAAAGCGACGATTCGCGCCTCTCACCTGGCGGACCGTTGCGGCCTATTTCCGCAGTTCCCGGTCGAGGATTACCTGATCGAGGTCGACGCCGAACGGGGCGTCATCCTCAAGCTCACGGCGCGCACCGCGAGCGGTGCGATCGCGACGCTCGAGGTTAGCGAGCTCGAATTCGATGAGGATCTGGACCCTCAGCTCTTTGTTCTCAACGGACAATCCGAGCCGTTTGGGTTCGACGCAGTCCCGAGACCCTCGTCGCTACGTTGCTCCTTCTGCGGCAAGTCGGAGCGACAGGTGACGAAGCTGATCGCCGGCCCGGGCATCTACATCCCCAACGAGTGCGTCGACCTCTGCAACCAGATCATCGCCGACGAGTCCACCGTGTGAGACCGACGACGCAACCCACCTCGCAGCCGGGACGTCATCGACCGAGCGGGCGAGTCGATCGAGCTTCGGCACGACGAGCGTGTGGCCCTCCCTGGAGGCAGCCAGGGCTTGTTCGAGATTCGGGCGTTTGCGATCCCGGCCGGTCATGCCGTGGTCAGGTACAGACGATCGTCGCTGACCCCGAGCTCGCGCGGTGCGTGGCCGTGCGCCGTAAGATCCCCCAGGCCGGTTGAGCAGCGCGCGTAACCGATGAGGATCCTGGATGTGACCGCGGGGGTCGCTCGGCGCTCATCGACCAGTTCCCGGTTACGACGGGCGCCGATAGCGCTTTGCCGCCGCCGCGGCGTTTCGTCTTGCGGGACATCGGATGCTTACGATTTCGCGATCGCGCATGGCATCGCCACCGGGTCTATGTTCCTCAATGGGGTAGGGCGGACGTCAGGTTAGAAGTCATGGACTCGGCCGGAAGGGTGGTCTTTCAAGGGAGTGCAACGATCGACTTCACATGCGATTAGGACGGAGAATGTTGTGGATTCCGGATGGCGACGGTGACGGGATTCGCGTACGTAGGCTACCGCGTGGCCAGCGTAACTAGCTACGGTGCGGCTACATGTTGCGAGTGAATTCGGCTTGGGTCTTAGTCTTATAGTGTCCGACGCTGCTTCGCGTGATTCACTACTGTGTCCCGTCTGCGGGTATGTGCTTAGCAAGCCAGCATGGCGGGGTGACTATGCCTCGTTTGAGATATGTCCCTCGTGTGGCGCGCAGTTTGGATACCACGATGCTTCGCGGACGGCGGAACGGTACGAAGAGCTGCGTGCACGGTGGGCGGCCAATGGGATGAAGTGGTGGGGCCACAAGGGGTCGCCTCGCGCCTGGGACCCCGAGCAGCAACTCCGGCGAGTAAGTCCACAAGGGCCCGAACATGAACTCTAGGGGCGAGCGTAACCGAAAGCGTCGGACGGATCGGGACGAGCGGCGGGTAGCGATAAGAGTTAGACTCAGTCGGCTGCTGCGACTGGCGTCGAGAAGGTGGAGCACCACCGGGGAGTAGCAGCCTAGAACGCCGCGCGCCTGGGCATTCAGCGAACCGTTGGAGGTGCCCTCATGAGTGTGCTTACGCCGACCGAGTCGTCGCTTTCGAGCGTGGATCCGGCAGTTGCCCGGCTGATCGAGGAGGAGCGGGAGCGCCAGTCGGAGACGATCTGCCTGATCCCGTCGGAGAACTATGCGTCCCGGGCCGTGCTGGAGGCGATCGGGAGCGTGTTCACCAACAAGTACTCCGAGGGTTACCCCGGGCGGCGGTACTACGAGGGCCAGCAGGTGGTGGATCGCCTCGAGCCGCTTGCGGTCGAGCGGGCGATGCGGCTGTTCGGTGTTGAGCACGCGAACGTCCAGCCGTACTCGGGTTCGCCGGCGAATCTCGCGATCTATCTCGCATTCTTGGAGCCGGGCGACGCGGTGATGGGCATGTCGCTGCCGATGGGCGGTCATCTCACGCACGGCTGGGGTGTCTCGGTCACCGGCAAGTGGTTCCGGTCGGTGCCCTACGGTGTCCGTCGCGACAGCGGCCGGGTTGACCTCGACGACGTTCGGGCGTTGGCTCGCCGCGAGCGCCCAAAGCTGATCTTCTGTGGCGGTACCGCGATTCCGCGCAGCCTCGAGTTCGGTGGGTTCGCCGATATCGCGCGCGAGGTTGACGCGATCCTGGTCGCTGACATCGCGCACATCGCCGGGCTGATAGCCGGCGGCGCGCATGCCTCGCCGGTCGGGCTTGCCGATGTGATCTCGACGACCACGCACAAGACCCTTCGCGGTCCGCGGGGCGCGATGCTGATGTGCGGCCAGGAGCGGGCATCGGCTATCGACCGCGCGGTCTTCCCCGGCCTACAGGGTGGCCCGCATAACCACATCACGGCGGCGATCGCGGTAGCGCTCGAGGAAGCGCTGCAGCCCGATTTCGCCGGCTATGCCCGGCAGATCGTCGCGAACGCGAAGGAGCTCGCGGAGGGACTTCGTGAGCGTGGCTTTGACCTCGTTTCGGGCGGTACAGACAACCATTTGCTGCTGATCGACTTGACCGGCAAGGAAGTGCCCGGAAAGCTCGCAGCCCAGGCGCTCGACCGGGCGCGGATCACGACCAACTACAACACCGTCCCGTTCGACCCGCGCAAACCGTTCGACCCATCCGGCATTCGCCTCGGGACACCGGCCGTAACTACCCGCGGAATGACCGAGTCCGAGATGGGGCTGATCGCAGGCTGGATCGACCGAGGTGTCGAGGCGGCCAAGCGTCACGACGAGACGTCGATCGAACGGATCGCCGGCGAGGTCCGCGAACTGGCCGCCGCCTTCCCGATCCCCGGCGTCTCGGTCTGATCACCGGCCGCGCCGGGCGCCCCGCCGCGCAGCACTGAGGTACCGGTCGAAGCGCGACGGAGTCTCGACGCCGCGTGGCGCGGAGGGTTTGGCCCGCATCTTGATCGTATGATCGCCGACGTCCAGCAAGAGCTTGGACCCGAACCTGATCTCGGGGCCCTTCTGCTCGCGCTCGCATGCGCACAGGAGACGCTTGCGCGGTCGCTCGGCAAGCTTGGGATCGAACCGGACGCCCTGTGGGGCGCGATCGAGCGCCGAAACGAACCGTCGGAGTCCCGCGAGGTGCTCGTCCTCGCGCAGGAAGAGGCGCGGCGGCTCAAGCACCGCTACCTCGGCACCGAGCGCATTCTCCTAGCGCTCCTGCGCGAGAAAGAGGGCATCGCTGCTCAGGTGCTCGAGTCGCTAGCCTGCCGATGACGCCGTGTCGTAAGTCGATCGACCACCGGACGGTTCGCAAGTCGCGTTAGCGCTGCCCAACGCTATGCGACGGTAGGACCATGCCACCACGGGGGCAGCGTCAGCATCGTGGCGACCGCCGCCAGTGCTACTACCGCGACGAAGATTGCGGTGAGGTGCGCTTGCAGCGAGCCACCGTCGTACATGGTTACGCCGACCGCAGCAAGCGCGAGCGCCATCACTACGGGAGCAACCGGATGTTGGCGTCGCAACCCGAGCAGTACCAGCAACGCGGGCACGACGTACAAGATGACGCTCCCTGTGCCGAGCGCCCCGATCTCGCGGATCACCGAGCCCGTGCCGGGCAGCCACTCGACCAAGGACCGGGAAAACATGGCGCCGCAGTGAAACGCCAGCCCAAGAATTCCGACGCCTGCGAGCGCTACGTCGGTGATCGTCACCGGCACCGCGACTCGGCGCAGCGGCAAGGCGGCCAACAGGAATCGGGCGCTCAAGAGGACAGCCACTACAACCGCCAGACTCACGAGAAAACCGGTGGACACCCGCCCAAGGGTACGACAAGCAACGAAGCCGCCACGCACCGGCGTTCGCCGCGACCGCAGCGGGAACGCGCAACAAACACAGAGCGGGATGCGGCGTGCGAGAGTCTTACTCGCGCTGCGCTACACGAGTCGCTGCGGAGCAGCCCGCCGGCACGCGCTCATCGTTCGTGGCGGCAGCCGCGGACGGGAACACGCCGCTCCATGGTCTACCCGTCCTATACGTTCGGTGAGCATCCGTGGGTTCCCGTGCTGTCGATAGCGAGGGGACGGGGGCGCGGTTCCCGTTCGGCTCGCGCCTTGACAACATGGAATGTTGTCAAGGCGCAGCCACTTTCAGTCGTAGGGGAGCCCGCTAGAAGGCGAATCGCGAGCTGGTTGTGGTTGAGGTCGTCGCGGATGCGCCGGTGTCCACGCCGAGGTCGAGCAGGAGCTTGTCGTTCGCGTCGGCAAGCCCGAGCGGCGATGCGCTACGCATGCCGGCATTGAGCGGCGACCCGCTCGGCGAGCTGGCGAAAGCGCTGCGCCTGAGCGCTTTCCGGCGCCGCGACGAGGAGAGGCGTTCCGCGCTCAGCGGCCTGCGCCAGCTGCGGCTCGAATGGAAGCTCGCCGAGCTGCTTGACCCCCATCGACCAGATCGCGCGCGACGCTCTCACCCTGGGAAAGATCTCGACGTCGCGATGGCAATGAGGGCACTCGAGGCAATGCATGTTCTCGACCCCTCCTAGCACGCGGACGCCTTGCTCTCGAAACATCGACACGACCTTCTTCGCGTCGAGGTGGGCCGCATCCTGAGACCCCACCACGATCAGAGCTCCGGACGGACGTAGCAGAAGCACCAAATGTTGCTGCACATCGGCCGTCCCCGGAGGAAGGTCAACGATGAGATATTCCAATTCGCCCCAGTCCACTTGCCGCACCAGCTGGTTGAGGACGAAGCTCACCGACGATGCCGGGAACGACATCGACTGGTCCTCACCGATCAAAAATCCCGCCGACATCACCTTCAGACCGAAGCGCTCAACGGGCTCCATACGTGCAGCCCGCAGCCGCGGATTTCGATACATCGGCCAGCTCTTGCGGTGCTGCTTGCGCCTGAGGTTCACCATTAGGGGGATGTCGGGCGCGTAGACATCGGCGTCGAGGAGGCCTACCGACGCACCCTGCTCGACCAGCGCGAGCGAGAGGTTCAAGCTGATCGTGGACTTACCCACCCCACCCTTGCCACTCGCAACGAGGATCACGAACCTGGCCACAGGCGGAAACTGTGGATCAGCTGGGTCGAGCGACGCGCCCACATCAAGCGCTGATTGGAAGCGATCGTCGAAGCCCATCTCGTCAGTCTGGCGCAAGTCGCTTCGGCTCGTTCGGCCCCACCGCCAAGACACGGCCGAAGACCCGGCAATGCTGGTGGCGCGAAACGGAGAACGCACCGCCGCCGACGGAAGCGTCTGACCAGCGTCTCAGCAGCGATCGGTCAGCGGACGCGATGGGCGTTGCCGGCGAGGTCGCGCGGAAGGCGGCCGCAGCGCTCGCCGGCGTGGCATAGACCAAGGACCCTCAATCAGGCGGAGCTGGGACGATCCTGCCCCAACGCCAGTCGCTTGCCTCTTGGCGCAAACGCGCCGATGGCGACGAGGTTCGAGTCTCAAACCCCCTCGATCTCAAGACAGAACGCATCTCGCTTGCACGCTGGAGGCAGGCAGACCCCGACCGCACCTTCATCATCCACTCGGTCCACAGCATGCCCGAAGAGTTCGTCGGTCGCTCCGCCGAACAAGTCGACCGGATCCGCGCCGAGCAGCTGGCAAAGCGCGGCACAACACGCGTGATCACGCCCAAGCTCTCAGACGAGGCAAAGCGCCTCAAGGCCGAGCAGGCCGAGTTGCAGCGTCAGTTCCGCGAGGCGCTCGATCGAGAAGACGAGCAGCGGATGGCAGAGCTCTCCACGAAGCTCGAAGCCAAGGTGAAGGAGCTATCGCGCGCCGACTTCCCAACTTCACGCGCGGCTGGGACTTGAACCGTGCGATCCGGGAGGGCCAGCGAAGATTCATTCTCGACTGGACGACAGGCTACTAACCGGGAGCTTAACCAAGGGCAGCCGCGAAGCCGAGACCCGTCCCTTCCCGCCGAATGCGGCCACGTGCCTTGGCGGGTGCCGTGCCGCTGGACCCGATGCGACGACGGCGTCTCACCCGGGATCCGCTCCCGACACGCTCGCTACCCTCGGCGGGCGGCGGCGCACTGGGCCCTGTTGCTCGCCAGGATGATCCGTCGCAACGGTGGGGATCCGGGACCAATCCGAGGGCAGTGTGATCCCGAACTCGGTCAGGTCGAGCGTGCTCGTGGATATCGGTTTGCCGCTGAGGTGGCGGATACGTCGGATGTGGCCATCGTCATCGACCCACACCTCCGCCGCAATGTGCGTGAGGTCATTGAGCCGATCTATGCCCAACGGGATCGCCATCTCATAGGAGACCGCCCCGGCCGCGCGATTGAGGTCCGCGTGGGCCGAGAAGCGCCGAACCGTGCGGCCGTCGAGGAGTTCTGCCCCTTGTTCCCGGGCGTCCACGACACCGCGGACGAGGTCAACCATCCACAGCGGTTGAAGCGCCGAAGCAGGGCCAGCAGAGAGCCCCTCGACAGTCGTCCCAGGTGCTCCGTGCCAACGCCGATCGCGAACGATCATTTCGGCCTTGGATCGACTCTCGTAGTACACGCATCGGTTCGCCTCGAAGTCGATGATTCCGACCATGCCTTCCGCCATCCGTTTCGACAGGCGTTTGACCAGGCGCGGCATCCCCCACTCGAACATTCGACTGACAACAGATTCCACCAGCCATATCAGGCGGCGGCGAACTGAGCCGCCCCGGGGTCGCGTCGACCCTGACTCGGACGCGAAAGCGTCATCCAGAGAGACCTGGAAACGAAACTCGATCCGCGCGGACCCGCAACGGAGGGTGCGCTCAAGGGCGGCGAGCACCTCTTCGCCGGTGGCGGGCTCTTGCGACATCGCGGTGGCCAGTATCTCACGGCCAGTTCAAGCCGAAGGGTGAGGGGAGGCCGCTTGGGTCGTTGCTGCGAAGAGGCAGGAGGCGCTGCGGGCGTAACGTCGCCCGCCGCGCGCCTTCTGGCTAGGCCGACAGGACGGAGGCGAGGTGCGCGCGCAGGAAGTTGGCGGCGCTGGTGAGGGCGGCGTCGCCTTCGTCGAGCATCGATGCGAACGCCTGGAACACGTGGGGCACACGGGCGTGATCTCAAGCTTCACGGCGACATCGGCGGCGGCGGCGCGGGCGGCGAGTCTGGTGGCGTCGTTGAGAAGGATCTCGTGTGACCCGGACTGCAAGAGCAGAGGTGGGAGCCCGGCCAGATCGGCGAACCACGGGACTGATCCGCCCGTCCACCGGATCGCCCGCCAGGCCGCCACCGCGTCCTCGATAGCGGCGGGGTGGGGGTTCTCCGGCGCCAGCCGGTAGTCGACGGAGACCAGCCTGGCTCCGGCGCGGCGGGTGAGATCTGACGCGAGGCCTACGGACGAGGTGGCTGAGCCGATCGCGTACGCGCCGCCGTGGAGGTAGAGGATGACCATGCGGGGGTCGACGCCTGAGACGTCGACGTTCACCACCGGGATCCCACCGAGACTTCCAGGCGACGTCGCGACGTCGGTGGGAAGTGGGACCGCAGCACAACGTCGTGCCCAAGTCCAGCGCCCGCCACCGTCTGCGCCCCTCACCGAGGTCATACCCCGGGCAGCGCCTGAGGCAGCGCGGGCAGCGATCCCGCTGGCTGTAGCGCGGGCGGACCGACGCCACGATCGCGCCATCTTCGGAGACTTCGACCGCCTCCACCACCGTCTTCTCGAACCCTAAGAGCCGCGCCCACGCGCGGACGCCTACGCTTCTATTGCGCACGTCGCCAACCGTTCCTTTCACAACGTTTCTGAACTTCGACTAGCCAGAAGCGTAGGAACCCCCGCGACGTGCGCACCCAAACCGCCTCCGGGCGGCCCCCGCCCGGAACTGCCTGCCACTCCAGCGTAGCCGGCCGGCGGGGTCAAGCGCCGCGAGAAAACGCTGCAAAGTACCACCAACGAGCCCCGCACCACCACCACCACCCCCACCCAAGGCGGCGCTTGACGCATCGCCGGACGGCGAAGCTATCCCGCCAGGCCCCTTACCTCACCCACGGATAGAGCAGTAGCGCCGGATTTCAAGCCGGGCGTCGCTCTCGTCCTCTTCGAACCAGTTGGTGAACACGAAACGCCGTAACGGTTCGGGTGCCTGCATCTCGGACAGCGACTACAGAGTCATCCCCACAGAGTGGAGCTCCGTGACCGATTCCACGCCCGAGAACAGAATCTCAAGCTGCCGACCGCTCTCCGCCTTCACCTCGACGCGGGCATCAGGGCCGCTGTGCTCGACCACGATCACCACACCATCATGGATTTCGGGATCACCGCGATATGCGACGAAATCTTCCACCAGAGCCGCCCCAAATCGTACATCGGCGTTGGCGGTCCCATTACGGCTAGCGAGCGCGGCGCCCATCCGAATCTGAGGCGGCAGCCCCGCCGTCCGCCCGCTCGACCTGTCGGGCTGACGTTCGATTCCGAAGGGCAATCGAACGGAGTCGGCGACTCTCAGGCGTCGGCGGGAAGGACGGTGAACGCTTTCCCGTGCAGCGGGGTGACGGCTCGGAAGTGTCTCTCATCGAAGCTCACGATGCGATTGGTCTGATAGCGGTCAGCGAGCACGACGAGAGCGCAGTCGGCGAGGCCGAGTTCGAGATCTTCATAGCGGGCTTCGAGTCCGACGATCGTGGCGTAATCCCCGCGGTCGAGGCTCGCGACGGTAAAGCGTCCGACAGCCAGGTCGCGGAGGAAGGCTCGCCGCGCTGGATGGCCGAAACGTTGACCGAGCAGGTAGTCGACCTCCGCGGTGGTCGGGGCTGGGATTACGAGCGCGCCGCGTTCGCCCGTAAGGATCTCGAGGAGGTTTTCGCGGCGTGGCTCGTCGGGGTCGGCCAGCGCCACTAGGGGCGCAGCGTCGATGAGGAGCGTCAAGTCCCGAATCCTTCGAGCAACTCGTGCTCAGGAATTTGCGAGATGGGGCGCGGATCGCCGTCGATGCGGGCAAAGCCAGCGGCGAGGGCAAAGTCGCGATCACGAGACACTGGCGGCTCGTAGGCCGCGACCGCCTCACGCAGGATCTCCGCCTGGGAGCGGCCCTCCTGACGGGCGAGCCGCGCAAGGCGCTCAGCCTGTTCATCGTCAAGATATACGCTCGTCTTGCGCATGCCGCTCAAGTATAGGGCAGTACGTAGGGCAGAGCGAGGCTCAGATAGAGAACCTCTGATCGGGCAACGGATCCGTGCGAACCGACCCGTCTGCACAAACGAATCGGCCAACGAACCGCCCCCCGGCCCGCAGGCGTGGCACCTTCCCACGGAGGTGGACGCCGAACTCCGCGAATCTCTCATGAACCAACGCTCAGAGCGACGCTTTGACGGAGTTCCGGCTGCCACTCAGAATTGCGGCATGCCTCGGTTCGGTGAAGGTCAGTTCGTCGAGCTCTATCCCACGATTCCGGCGCAGGACGGCGGCAGCATCCCAGGAGGCACGCGCGGAATCGTGCAGATCGTCGACCGTGACCATGCCGATGAGGCCATCTACCTCGTCGCGTTCCTGCAGAGCGAGAGGCTCGATGGGCGCCAAGCCTGGTTACGCGAGATCGATCTGTTTCCGGCCTGATCTGCGCTGCATGCGTCCGGAACGCCGTCGCTTTCGGCGGTCGATACCCAAACCCCGGCGAACATCATCGGAGCGCTCAGGTGGCTGGATCCCGCCAGGACCAGCAGTCAGTTGTCGGACGCGCTACACGGCCGGTTAAGCGGCAAAGCGGCCATCTCGACGTGCTGCCACCCGCCGGCAGCGAGCTCCCCAAGCTCCCCGATTTCTGTCGCCGCAGCCGTGCTCGGTGTTGCTACAGCCGGCCAGCGCCGTGCGCGGAATCGACAAAGGAGGAGAGCCGACGGTTGGGCGTCGTCGGGGTTCTGCTCGCCCCGGGGTCGACAGCCGCCCCGGGATCCGGCATACTTGGCGCCGGGGTCACGGAGAGAGGGTGAATGATCGAGACAGAGAACAGGGGGCCGGCGCTGTGGCATGGGCTCGCGGGCGTCGCCACTCTGCTCGCCATCGCCGCCGTCATCGCAGTGATTCCGGCTCCGGCGCGCGCCGCGATTGCTGATCAGAGCGTTGCGTACCAGATGGACGCGCAGCACGACGGCAACCTGACGTCCGTCCCGCTGACGCCGCCGCTCGCGAAGCAGTGGTCGGAGACGTTCGGCAACGGCCTCTCGTATCCGCTGGTCGTCAATGGGATCGTCTATGTTTCCGCCGGTCCAACTGGTGGCCCGAGCGGCGCTTCGACCCTCTACGCAATCAACGAAGCGACGGGCGTGACCCTGTGGAGCCGTACGCTCGGATCCGCGAGTACGGCTGGTCGGACATCGCGTACGACGCGGGCCGGGTGTTCGGCGTCAACGAGGGCGGCCTGCTGAGCGGGGTTGATGCGGTCACGGGCGCGCTCGACTGGAGCGTGCAGCTGCCCGGCCAGTACATGTTCACCGCCCCGCCGATCGCCGTCAACGGCATCGTTTACGCGGGCGGCGCCGGCAGCGGCGGCACCCTGTACGCCGTCGACGAGCAGTCGGGGAGGCTCCTGTGGACCGACTCCGTGGCGAACGGCGACGACAGTTCTCCGGCGTTCGACGGGACTAACCTCTTCGTGACGTACCCCTGCCAGTACTACGCCTTCCATGCGATCACCGGCGCAACTGCGTGGCACGACAACAACGGCTGCGACGGAGGCGGCGGCGACACGCCCGTGGTCGCCGACGGACATGTGTTCATCCGCGACCGGACGAGCGCCGGCCTGATCGTCAACAGTTCGACCGGAGCGACTCAGGGACCGCTCTCGGCGACCCAGGCGCCTGCGGTCGCGGATGGCACGGCGTTCGAGCTGTCGGGCGCGACGCTCGAAGCGGTCACCCACGACGGGCTTGGCGTCACCTTGTGGTCGTTCGCTGGCGACGGCGGCCTCGTCACCGCGCCGCTCGTGACCGATGGCGTCGTCTGGGTCGGATCGTCCTCGGGGAACCTCTACGCGCTCGATCCCGCGACCGGTCACCAGCTGTGGAGCACGAACGTCGGCACCCCGCTCGCCGCCGGTAGCACCGGGTACGTCGGGGCGCCCTTCACCGGGCTCGGTGCCGGCAACGGCGCACTCATCGTCCCGGCTGGCGATTCGCTGATCGCCTACGCGCCAGCGCCCGCCAACGCGGTGCCCGACAACCAGCGGACCCCCTCGATCGGCGGCACCGCCCAGGATGGTGATCTACTCGCGGCCGACGTCGGGGTCTGGACGAACCTGCCGAAAAGTTACAGCTACCAGTGGAAGCGCTGCAGCGGGAGCGGCACGGGCTGCACCGACATCAGCGCCGCCGACGCCCAGACCGCGAACTACACAGCGCAGGACGCCGATGTCGGCTCGACGCTGCAGGTGGTGGTCACCGCCACGAACGCCGCCGGCGACTCGACCGCGGTGGCCTCCAGCCTCAGCCCGGTCATCGCCCCGCCGGCGCTGACGCTGATCGGGGATCCGACGATCTCCGGCACCGATCAGGTCGGCGCTGTGCTGACGGTGTCACCTGGGAGCTGGAGCAACGCCCCCACCAGCTACGTCTACCAGTGGCAGGACTGCACGTCGCCGACGAGCTGCACCGACATCCCGGGCGCCACCGCCGCTGGCTATAAGCTCCAGCCGTCGGACCAGGGCGACACGATCGAGGTGCGCGTGCAGGCTGAGAACGCCGGTGGGCCGTCGGCGCCCAGCGAGGCTGGCCCGACCGCGGTGATCCAGCCGGCGCCATCGCCCCCGACCAACGGCGCGCCGCCGAGCATCTCCGGCACCCTCGTCGCGGGCCAGACGCTGACGGTGACGCAGGGCACCTGGCTGCACAACCCGACGACGATCGTCGACCAGTGGGAGCGGTGCAACGCCGCCGGTGGTGCGTGCCAGGCGCTCGTCGGAGCGACCGGGCTGACGTACACGCTGACGGACGCCGACGTCGGGTCTGCGCTGGAGGTCTCCGAGGCCGCGACGAACGCCGTCGGAACTGGCGGGCCGATCGACTCGGCGCCAACCGGAGTGATCGCGCAGCCGCCTGTCCCGCCTGTCCCACCTGTCCCGGCGGCACCGGTTGACCTGACCCCACCCGAGGTCTCGGGCCTTCCCGTGCCCGGTGCCCTGGTGTCCCTGGCCGTGGGCCAGTGGTCGGGCTCGTCCGTGTCGTTCGCGTACCAGTGGGAGTTGTGCGAGACGACCTGCAGCCCGATTCCCGGCGCGAACGGGAGCAGCCTGTCGCCGACGGTCGCGGAGGACGGCGCACGCCTCGAGGTGATCGTGACCGCAAGCAACGGTGGCGGTTCCACCGTCGCGGTTTCCTCGGCCACCGGCCCCGTCGGCACGGCCAGTCAGGACACGGCCGCGCTCCGGTCCGCGCTCAGGCCCCAGTCCCGGTCGGCGACGGTCGCGGCGGTCCTGCACGGCAAGGGAGCCACGCTGCCCGTATCGAACCTGGAGACGGGGAACCTCACGATCGATTGGTACGGACGCACCGCTCCGAGCCACAAGCGAACGCTTGTCGCCACCGGTCGCTTCAAGGTCATCCGGGGCGAGCGCACCTTCAGGATCAGCCTGACCCGAGCCGGCGCGCGACTGCTGAGGCGCGCAGGCACGCACGTACAGATCACCGCCGAGGGCGACTTGATCGGCGTCGGCTACGCGCTTACCGCAACGCGGCGCTTCACGCTCGGACGCTGAGCCGGTCCGGGGCCAACGCAAAGGAAGGAGCGCCGCGGAAACCGCGACGCTCGAACTAGCACCGGTGACGATACCGCTGCCGACAGTCCGCCACAACCGCCGACAACGGACGAAGGTCACGGCGTCTCGTAGTTCGCTTCCGCGCAAAGGACGACAGCGATCGGCAACCTTGTTATTGCGGAGGAGCCCCTCGGCGACGTAGGGCATGCTCGTGGGCTCGGTGCCGGGCGAGCGCTCCGCCCACGAACGCAATCAGAAGGCGGCACGCGCGGAGAGCTGGGCGATTTGTCCGCACTCGCAAAAGACCGCACCCGGCGGGGCCGAACTCGCCGCGTGCCGGCTCCGCCGCTGACCGGGCCACCCACGACGCGGCACCGCGGCGGCTGCTCGCCGCGGAATGCAGCCACGAGATCCGCGCGGACCGCGTGACTGCCTCTCGTGTGGAGGAGCCACGATGTAGGCGGCGATCCTGGCGACGAGCGCGTCCCTAATCGGACAAAGGGAGCCACACGAGCGCCCTCGCCGATTCGCACCCTGTGGGGCCAGTTCCGATCGTCCGGCACGCCGCCAGGTGCCCCGACCGGCGCGACCGCCGCATCGCCATGGCGGTCGCAGCGGCCAGGTCGAGATCTTCTTCTCGATCCTGTGGCGGCGGCTACTCAAGCACGGCATCTTCACCAGCGAGACCGACCTCGCGCAACAGATGCTCGCGTTCATCGAGACCTACAACCAAACCGCCAAGCCGTTCAAGTGGACCTACACCGGCAAGGTACTCGAAGCATGAGAGCGCGGATTAACAGGATGAGCCACTAGCAGGTTCTCGGGAATACTGGGGACAAAGTCAGATCTGCGCCCTACCACCTATCGACCTAAAGTGGTTGCTTTCCAGCTACTTCCTCAAGCCCGCCTTCGGACTCGAACCGAAAACCTCTTCATTACAAGTGAAGTGCTCTGCCAGTTGAGCTAGGCGGGCGGGCGGGATGGACCGGGCGCCGAGTTTAGGGCTCCTCGAGGTGCTGCTCCCACCAGGCGATGGTGTCGGCGATCGTCTCACGGAGCGGGATCTCGGGCTGCCAGCCGGTGTCGGCGGTGAGGCGCTCG
>JALYZL010000175.1 GCA_030948875.1 Actinomycetota bacterium | reverse complement strand
GTGGCGCTACCGCAACAAGCTCGAGTACTCGTTCGGTGCCGACGCCACCGGCCGGCTCATCTGCGGTTTTCATGCTCCCGGACGCTGGGACGAGATCGTCGAGGTGACCGATTGCCTGCTCGCCTCCCAGGCGGGGAACGCCGCCCGCGAGCGCGTCGTACAGTGGTGCCGGGCACAGGGACTGGATCCCCACGACCGCCGCACCGGCTCCGGCCTGCTCCGGAACCTGGTGGTGCGCGAGGGTCGCCGCACCGGCCAGCTCCAGGTTCGCCTCGTGACCGCCCCGGGGAGCCTCGACGCCACGGCGCTCGCCGCTGCGGCGGACGTCGACGGAGTGATGTGGACCCGGATAGAGAGCGCGGGCGAGACGACGGCGGGCGGAGAGACCGAGCTGATCTCGGGCGCCGACTACCTCGACGAGGAGATCGGCGGGATCCGCGTGCGCATCTCCCCCGAGGCGTTCTTCCAGACCAACACCGAGATGGCCGAGCGGCTGTACGGGATCGTCATCGACCGCGCGCAGCTCTCGGGCTTCGAGCGCGTATACGACCTGTTCTGCGGGATCGGGACGATCGGCCTGCTCATGGCCCCGCGCGCCGCCGAGCTGTGGGGACTTGAAGTCGTGCCCGCGGCCGTTGCCGACGCGATCGCCAACGCCGTCCTCAACGAGATCGGAGGCGCCCAGTTCTTCGCTGGCGATGTGCGCCTGGCGCTGCGCGAGCTCGTCTCCCGCGCCGGGCGGCCCGACGTGCTCGCCGTCGATCCGCCACGGGCCGGCCTCTCGCAAAAAGTCGTGCGCCGCATCATCGAGGCGGCGCCGCGCCGGATCGTCTACGTCTCCTGCAACCCCACCACGCTCGCGCCCAACGCCGCCCAGCTCGTCGAGGCCGGCTATGCCCTCGGCCCCGTGCAGCCGGTCGACATGTTCCCCCAGACACCGCACATAGAGTGCGTGGCGGTGCTCGACCGCGCGCGGCCCGGGCCGGCAGGATCGGCAGTCGCCCCCTAGAATCGCCGGTCGATGCGAGCCGCGACCATCCGCGACGGGGAACTGCACGTCCTCGCCCACCCCGACCCCGAACCCGGCAGCGGCGAGGTGCTCGTCCGCGTCCACGCCGCCGGCCTCAACGGCGCCGACATGCTCCAGCTCCGGGGCCGCTACCCGGCTCCTCCGGGGGTGCCGCAGGACATCCCGGGGATGGAGTTCGCGGGCGCGGTGGCGCGGCTCGGGCCGGGTGCGGCTCGCTTCTCTGAAGGCGACCGGGTGATGGGCATCGTCGGCGGGGGGGCGCAGGCCGAGCTCGTGGTCGCGCACGAGCGCGTGCTCATGCCCGTGCCCGACAACTTGTCGTGGGAGGAGGCGGGAGGCGCGCCGGAGGTGTTCACCACGGCTCACGACGCGCTCTTCACCCAGGCGGGGCTGAGGCCGGGAGAGCGCCTGCTCGTGCACGGCGCCGCCGGCGGGGTGGGGACGGCTGCCGTCCAGCTCGCTCACGCGCTCGGAGCCCGCGTCACCGCCACGGTACGCCGGGCCGAGCTCCGTGACGAGGTCGCCGGTCTGGGCGCGGAGGTGATCGATCCGGAAGGCTTCGGCGAGCACGGCCCCTTCGACGTGATCCTCGAGCTCGTCGGCGCTCCCAACCTGGCCGAGAACGTGGGCGCGCTCGCCACCGAGGGGCGGATCGCCGTGATCGGCATCGGCGCCGGCGCCAAGGCCGAGCTCAACCTCGCCGTGCTGATGATGAAGCGCGGGCGCATTCTCAGCTCCACCCTTCGCGCGCGGCCGCTCGAGGAGAAGGCCCTCACCGCTCGTGGCGTCGAGCGCTCAGTGCTGCCCCTCCTCGCCGACGGCAGGCTCAAGGTGCTCGTCGCCGCCACCTATCCCCTCGATCAGGTGGCCGAGGCTTACGAGCACTTCGTCGCCGGCGGCAAGCTCGGCAAGATCGTCGTGCGCGTGCCGTAGCGGACGCGCGTCCGGCACCGGCTCTAACCGCTATGCGGCGGGCGTAGCCGCGTCTCTCAGTACGGCGGCAGGGCCGCCCACCACTGCCCGAGAACCCGGAAGGCCGACCAGAAAGCGCGCTTGGCGCTCTCCTCGTCGAGCGCTTCGTCGATCGGGGGAACGAACAGGGCCTCGATCGCGGGGGTCAGGCGTTGCAGCGCCCCGGACTCGGGTGCGAGCGGGCGGGCGAGGGGGATGTCGAGGTCGTTGACGACATGTAGAGCGTCCTCGCCCATGACCACGACGATCTTCGGATGCACGATCGCCAGCTCCTCGACGAGCCGGGCGATGCACGCCGGGTCCGCCATCACCGGATCGATCACGGGGCATTTCACGCACAGGGTGCCGTAGACGACGAGCGGGTCGATCTGCAGGCGCTTGAGCGACTTCATCAGCGCATTGCCGGTGCGCCCGTAGAAGGCGACGCCCTCCTCGACCTCCGCCGGACGCGGTGAGTACTTGATCAGGAACACGTCGGCCTGGGGGTGCCCAGACCCGAGCACGGGCATCAGGTTGCCGCGCGGGCAGTGCGGGCAGGCCTGGATCTCCCTGGTCAGCGTGTTCAGCTCGCGGATCGCGCGCTCGAGATACTTCTCGCGGATCTCGTCGTCGGTCGCGGGCACGACCCCTCGATTGGACGGCGCGCCTGCTTGTCCTTGCGAGTGCATCAGGACTTGCGGGCTGCGAGGTACATCTGCATCATGGCTTGCGGGCCGCGCGGCGCACCCGGCGCTCGCGTGAAGCGCGGCGCGCGGGAGCCGGTAAAGCCTTCGTTTGCAGGAACTTTAGTGCCTGCACGTAGAGCAGGCTGGCTGGATTGCGGACGATATCGGCGTCGCGAAGGGCCGCCATGAACTCCTCCGGGCCGTCGAAGTCGCGCATGCGGATGCGGACCGAGCCGAGGCCCTGGGGCACGTGCGCATCCGAACCTGCGCCGGCAGGGATGCGGTACTTGGCGGCGAAGCGGACGGCCTCCTCGTTGAACTCGGCGATCGCCACCCGCGGATTGAACACCTCGATCGCGTCGACGTCGTCGAGCACGGCGAGCAGGTGCTCGTAGTCGGGCACCGAGTGCAGGCGATCGAACGGGTGGGGGACGTACACGAGCCCGCCCTGACCCTTGATGTTGTCGATCGTCGCCTGGAGGGTCATCCCGCGGGGGACCTTCTCTTCGATAAACAGCCCGATGACTTCGCCCTGATCGGCGGTCTTGACCTCCTCGGCGACGATCACCTTGACGCCGTTCGCCTTCGCGCGTGCCTCGTGGGCGCCGGAGACCTCGTTGTGGTCGGTGATCGCGATCGCGCCGAGGCCGCGCATGCGGGCGTGGGCGAGGAGGACCTCGACCGGGGTCGCGCAGTCGTAGGAGTGGTCGGTGTGCATGTGGAGGTCGACGTCGATGAAGGGCCGCGAGGCGACGCGCTTGCGCACCACAGCGTCACCGCCGTCGACGTGGCGACGCGAGGCCAGGGTCGTGTAGATGCCCTCAAGCTCGTCGGTCACCCGCTCCCAGGAAAGCTTTGCGCGCAGCGGGTCGGCGCTTGCCTGCCGCTGTTCGCGCAGCTCGGGATCGGCGATCAGGCTGACGAGATGGGCGGTGAGGGTCTCTG
This sequence comes from Actinomycetota bacterium, assembly GCA_030948875.1. Lineage (GTDB taxonomy): Bacteria > Actinomycetota > Thermoleophilia > Solirubrobacterales > Solirubrobacteraceae > Palsa-465. The sequence goes on along the minus strand of JALYZL010000175.1, from coordinate 5,104 downwards.
CGTCCCCGGGCTCGAATTCGAGCCCGTACTCGCCTTCTGAGAGCAGCTCGTCGTAGGGCGGCAGGCGCGAAGTGACCGGCACCGTCCCGGCCGCCAGCGCGCGCACCAGCGTCCCCGGCGTGGGGCGAATCCCCTCCGAGGCGAGCACGACGACGTCGGCGTCGGCGAGGATCTCCGCCTCGGTAAGCTCGGACCCGACGAAGCGCACCCGGTCGACGAGGTCGCGCCGGAGGGTGGCCGGCGCCGCGAGCGTCCGCGAGGACCACACGGTGGCCCGCCACCGGGGGTCGGCGGGAAGCGCCCGTAGCGCGCGCAGGAGCAGTCGCAGCGCTGCCCGCTCCTCCTCGGCGATCATGACGATCTCGACCGGCCCGCGCCGGGCTCGCCGCTTGGCCGGGTCGCCCCCGGGCATGATCACCCGATACTCGCCCGGGAAGTACCGCTGCACGAGGTCGCGGGTCGCGGTGAAGCTCGCGGTGCGCGCGTCGAGGCGACTGAACAGAAGCTCGACCAGCGGGCGCGCAAGCTGGGTGGAGAGGATCCGCTCGGTGGGGGCGTGGAAGCTCCCGACGTTGAGGGCGCGCGAGTGGCGCAGCGCCACGCTCGAGGCGCTCGGAGCGAACGGCTCGTGGACGTGGACGACGTCGAGGGGAAGCGCGGCGAGCGCATCCTCGATCGTCCGCGCCACGTCCATGGGGAGCGATGACGCGCGCCGCCGCGCCGCGGCGAAGGGCAGAACCTCGCCCACCCCGAGGACGAGCGGCTCACCCTCCGCCCGTTCGAGTAGCTGCTCGGGATCCTCGCGCGCGGCTCGGATCGTCCGGCGGGAATCGCGCACCAGCGCGCTCGAGCTTGACGGGGCGATCACCACCACGCGGTGTCCACGAGCCGAGAGCTCGCCGGCGACCCGCGAGACGTACTCGTTGACCTCGTTCGTCGCCTCCCACGCGAACGGCGTGACCTGGGCGATGGTGAGGCGCTCCGGCACGCGGTCGAGCATAGTGCGCGTCAGTGCGCCGTCCGGCCCCGCGCCTACTTCTTGGTTGCGGGCGCCTTCGGCGCCGGCTCAGACGCCGGGCCCGCCGCGCGCGCGTACTTGGCGATGAAGCGCTCGGTCAGTTCGCGCGCCTCCTCGTCGGGCCGCTGGTGCATCGGCGACTTCATCAGATACGAGCTTGGCCCATCGAGCTGTCCGCTCAGGCCGTGGTCGAGCGCGAGCTTGCAGCACCGCACCGCGTCGATGACGATCCCCGCCGAGTTCGGCGAGTCCCACACCTCGAGCTTGAGCTCGAGGTTGAGCGGCACGTCTCCGAAGGCTTGGCCCTCCATGCGGATGTGGGCCCATTTGCGGTCGGTCAGCCACGGGACGTAGTCCGAGGGCCCGACGTGAACGTCTCCGGGTGGCAGATCGTGTCCCATAACCGAGGTGACGGCGTTGGTCTTGGAGATCTTCTTGGACTCCAGGCGCTCGCGCTCGAGCATGTTGTAGAAGTCCATGTTGCCGCCGACGTTGAGTTGTGAGGTCCGCAGCATCTTGACGCCGCGCTCGTGGAACAGTCGAGCGAGGGTGCGGTGGACGATGGTGGCGCCGACCTGCGACTTGATGTCGTCGCCCACGATGGGAACGCCGGCCTTCTTGAAGCGCTTGTCCCAGTACTGCTCGCGGGCGATAAAGACGGGGATGCAGTTGACGAATCCGCAGCCGGCCTCGAGCACCTGCTCGACGTACCACTTCGTTGCCTCCTCGGAGCCGACGGGGAGGTAGGAGACCACGACGTCGGTCTTCGTGTCCTGGAGGATCTCGACGATATCGGCCGTGGGACCCGGCGCCTTGACGATCTTCTCCTTGAGGTACTTGCCGAGGCCGTCGTGCGTCATCCCGCGCTGCACCTCGACGCCGAGCTTGGGCACCGACTCGACGAACTGCATCGTGTTGTTCTGGCCCGAGAAGATCGCCTCAGACAGATCCTTGCCGACCTTGCCGGCGTCGATGTCGAAGGCGGTCGTGAACTCGATGTCGCGGATGTGGTAGCCACCGAGATCGACGTGCATGAGGCCTGGGACCTGCTCGTGCTCAGGAGCGTCCCGGTAGTACTGGACGCCTTGCACGAACGAGCTCGCGCAGTTGCCGACGCCGATGATGGCGACTCGTACCTTGTCGCCCTGGTGGCGCCCGGCGCCGTTGGTCGAACCGTTGGTCTTGCTCACGTTGAAGAGCCCTCCGCTGAAAAGGTCGCGGCGTGGAGCCGCCGCGGGCGTAGCGCGCTACGCGCCAGCACCACGGACAATGTAGTCCCGGGGGCGAGGTTTGTTACACGTCCCTACGGGCGCCAGGAGTTCGGCGTCAGCAGATACCGCAGCTGCGCAAGGCCGCGAACGCCGAACTCCCAATGGAATCGGCGCCAGCCGATTTCACGATTTCGCCAGCTCGCGCCGCACGTGGAGGATCCGCTGTACCGTGGTCAGCACCGCGAGGACGGCCAGCACGTACACGGCCGGGGCGAGAAGCTCGAAATGGCCGAGGGATGCCCCCCGGGCGAACACCAGGCCGGCGGAGATGATGACCACCCTGACCGGCCGGGTGGCGAGGCCGACCTTGCACGCGACGCCGAGGGCCTCGGCCCGGGCGCGGGTGTAGGAGACCATGAGCGAGAAGAGCACGGCGGCAACGACGGCGGCGACCGCGAGCTGGTCGTGGCGCGAGGCAAAGTACGCGGCCACCGCGGTAAGGACGATCCCCTCCTCGAGCCGGTCGAGCGTCGAATCGAGGAAGGCTCCGAACGGAGTGCCCTTACCCGACATGCGCGAGTAGCGACCGTCGAGGGTGTCCATCACCGAACCGACAATGAAGGCGACCCCGGCGAGGAAGAAGAGCCGGTCGACGACGAGCGCGGCAGCAGCGAGATTGAGGGCGAACCCGGTGAGCGAGATGGCATTCGGCGTCAGCCGAGATTCGATCAGGCGCTCGCGTACGGCCGCCGAGATCTCCTGATTCTCGCGCCGCGGCCGGTCCGAGCGCGGGCGCCGCACCCGCTCTGACTGTTCGGCCATCCGCTAACCCGCCGTGGCGCTCACCGTCGCGGCCGGTGGGGCCCCGAAGGACCAGGCATGCGGGCGCGCGCGAGCCAGCAGCCGATCGGCGATGAGCATCGACACGGCAGCGGTGATGGCGCCGAGGAAGGCGTCGGTCAGGTAGTGGTTGCCGGTGGCGACGACGGCGAAGGTGACCAGGAGGGGGTATAGGAGCCAGAGCATCTTGAGCCAGGGACGGCGTACGAGCTTCGCCATCGGCCAGCCGACGAGGATCGCGAAGCACACGTGGATCGACGGCACCGCCGCGTACAGGTTGAGCAGGGACTTGACCGAATGATCCTCGATCGAGAAGCCGGTGAACTGTTTGATCGAGTCGACGAACCCCCACTCGGGCATCAGTCGCGGTGGCGCGGTCGGGTACACGGCGTAGCCAACGAGGGCGATCGCCATGGCGATCATGAACGCGTTGCGCACGAAGCAGAAGGAGGCGTGCCGGAGCTTGTAGAGGTACAAGAGGACGCCGATGGTGACCAGGTAGTGAGTGTTCAGATACACCCAGTCCGCGCCGTCCATGAGCCAGTGTACGTTCGAGGTCCATGACTGGATGCTCGGCTCAACGAACACGTGGAGGGTGCGCTCGAGGTCGATGATCCTCGTTGCATTCCAGGAAGCCTTAGCCACGTCGTCACCGTCAACGAGCCCGCGCACCACCTGATAGAGCGCGTACGCCGCTGCGAAGAGGAGAAACTGGCGAAGCGCGTCCCGCCCCCCGTGCGGGAACGCCCGCGCCTCGAACGAGCGGAGCCTTTGGCGCATGACATCGGCATGCTATCGACACGTCCGCGGGGCACCCCTCAGCTACAGCGGGGGGACCGCGCTCCGATGCGGTCGAGCGCGAAGCGAATGACCAGTCTCACTTCTCCCCCGCGTCGCAGGATCAGCCTGGTGAAGTCGCCGTCGCGGGCAACGCATCCTGCTCCCCCTGACAGCGCCCAGTACGGCGTGAAGCGGACGCGCACGGAGACAGCCCCCGGCGCCCGCGCGTCGATGGTCAGCGAATCGGGCCCGAGCGCGCGCAGCGTCGCGCCGCTGACGATGGGAGCGGGGCCTGAGACCGCGTACACGCGCCAGTGGCGTCCGCGCCAGACGAGCCGGAGGTAGGGGAGGCCCCGATCGATCAGGGCGACTTCGGCTCGCGCCGAGGAGTCGAGGCTCGTGTCGGGCACGGCGATGTACCGGACCGCCACCTGGTGGAGCCACGCGTCGTAGGTGCTCGCGCTCAGAGTCCCGTTGTAGAAGAGCGCGTTGTCCCTGATGTCGAGCTGGCGCTCCCACCCGCGCGCGAGTGGGAACCTGGGAGCGACCTCGTACGCCTCCCAGTGCGACGCGGTGAACGGGATCTCGATCCGAAACGGCGGGGTGGGTGGGGTCGAATTACGGCTGAGGAACCCGAGCAGCGGGCGGTAGTAGGCGGCCGTGGTCGCCGGGCCGCCGGTCTGCGTCGCGTCCCGCACGGCCGCCTGCGTCTGAACGTAGAGGAGGGGCAGAAAGGCGAGAAGGAGCACGGTCACACGCCCTCGCCACAGCACGAGCGCGGCGAGCGGGCCGGCCACCAGGGCGCCGAGACGGGTGGCGTTGCTCCCCACCGCGCTCGGAATCGCGTAGGCGAGCACGCAACCGACCGCGTAGAGGATCACCCCGACGCGAAGCGTCCACGCATCCCGGGGCAGGGCGAAGAGGATGAGCGCGGAGATCACCGGGATCGGCCACAGCGCCGAGAAGGCGAAGGGCTCGGTGCCGCCCTCGGGGAAGACGACAGCGAGGATGATCACGGGGGCGAGCGAGGCAAGCGCGACCGCCAGGCCCGCGAGGGGTCCGCGGGTGACCCCCGGCGCGATGCGCGCCGCCAGCCTCCCTCCGGCGTACGCCAAGCCCGCCAGCGCCGTGAACAGCGCCGCCACCGGGCTCGCCAGGGCGGTCACTACGCACAGCGTCCCGGCCGCCCACCTGCGCCCGTGGCTGAGCGCGAGCAGGGCGGCGACGGCGGGGAGGAGCCCGAAGGCGAAGGTGA
>JALYZL010000162.1 GCA_030948875.1 Actinomycetota bacterium | reverse complement strand
CCCAAGAACAGCTCGAGCCTCTGCCGCACGATCGGGCTCTCGAAAACCACGATCCCGCCGCCGCCCCGCTCAGCAACTACGAGCGGCCCGCCTACCACGCCTGGCAACAGATCTGACCCGTCGCTCGCGGCAGCATCCCGAATTCGCGCGCGGGGCGAGGACAGGATCGCGGTAGGGACCGCCCTTTCGGGCGGCCCCCCGCGCAGATCCCAGCGTGCGCGTTAGCGCACTGGGCTCCTGCCTTGGGTGGTGGCGGCGAAGCGCGCGTTGGGGAAGGGGTGCATGCGTTTGGGGGGTGGGAGCCATCTGGCACTGATCCGCCGCATCCGCGTCCAGGGCAGCTGGTGTCGTTGGCTGCGCCTTCGAAGTGAGCGCAGCCATAGCCGGGTGACCTCGTTGTAGAAGCGGTTGATCCGGTCGCTGTTGCCGGGCACGGCGTAGTAGGCGTAGTGCCCGCGAAGGACACTGCCCAGCCACCGGCCCTGCTCGGGAATCGAGTGGTGTCGGCGCCGCCTGAGCTCGTCCTTGAGCTCGTGCAGCTTTCTCCGCATTCGTTTGGCGATCGTGATCCGCTTGAGCATGAACCGCCCGTTCTTGGTCTTCGCGCAGCAGTGCGTAAAGCCGAGAAAGTCGAACGTCTCAGGCTTGCCCTGTCCGCGGCAGGCTCGGTCGCGGGCGGCGAACCGCCCGAACTGAATCAGCCGCGTCTTTTCAGGCGCCAGCTCCAGGCTGAACATCGCGAGCCTGTCGCGAAGGTCGGCGAGGAACTGGCGGGCATCTTGTTCGCGTTCGAAACCCACGAGGTAGTCGTCGGCGTAGCGCACGATGATCATCTCGCCGTGCGCTCGCCGAGTCCTCCATTGGTGGGCCCACAGGTCAAAGACGTAGTGCAGGTAGACGTTCGCGAGCAGCGGCGATGCCGATGCTCCTTGCGCCGTCCCGCGCTCAGTTCCTGACCAGATCCCGTCCTCGATGACTCCCGCGGCCAGCCATTTCTGGATCAGCCGCAGGACCCTCCGGTCTGCGATGCGGTGCTCGAGGAACCTCATCAGCCACTCGTGATCGAGCTGGCCGAAGAAGTCGCGGATGTCCGCGTCGAGCACCCAGCCCACCTTCCGCCGATCGATCCCGAACGCGAGCGCGTCCAGCGCGTCATGCGCTGAGCGCCCGGGCCGGAACCCGTAGGAGAAGCCGAGGAAGTCCGTCTCATAGATGCCGTTGAGCACCTCCACGACGGCGCGCTGCAGGATCTTGTCCTCCAACGCGGCGACCCCGAGCGGACGCAACCGGCCGTCCGGCTTGGGGATGTACGCCCTTCTGGTCGGCTTCGCGCGGTAGCTGCCGCGATGAACCCGAGCGTGCAGATCCCGGAGGTTGTCCTCCAGATCCAGCCCGTAGTCCTCCCACGTCAGATCGTCAACTCCGGTCGCGGCCCGCGGGTTCAACGCCCGATAGGCCTCCCGAAGCCGGTCGACTGAAACGTGGTGCAGCAGCGCGGTGAGCCGTGCCTTCTTGTCCGTCCGCGCCTTCTGGCGCACGCGATCCAGCGCACTTGGCGCACCTGGTCCGGCGCTGTGTCCGGGGTGCGTTTTGCTGGCCGCGTTTCCCTTGGCCGGCCTCCTTTCCTCCACCGCCTCCGCAGCCAATAGACTGGCGTTGTTCGGCGGCTTCGTAGGTACTACGAGGCCGTCTGACTTCCCGGGGTCGTGCATCAGGGGATTACCGCCTCAGCGTTCCCCCTGCGGCCCGCCGACCCGCCGTCATGCCACCCCGCGAACCACAAGGGACGGGGCATCGACGACAAGCACGGGCGACCACGGGATCTCCCCGTTCTCGCGGATGGAGTTTCCACGCATGCCTGGGTTCTTTGACCGCGCGGGGTCCAACGACAGCTCGCGCTAGCGCTGCCGCCGGTGTTGCCTTCCGCCTTCACAACGGCGTCAGCACCCCGAGACCATGGATTTCGCGGCTCAATAGCCCCGCCTACGTGTACCCCTGTCAACGCTTCACTGACGCCCTCACGAACGCCAACGCATGACTCGGGGCCACCGTGGATCGCTACTCCTTCGATGTTGGACTCTTTCATTCCTTACTCCATCCCGGTTTATCCGGGCGCTCTGCGAACATATTGTCCATGATCCGCCGATTCGCGCTGCTCGCCTCGATCGCCTCGATCGCCCTCGCTGCGACAGCTGCCGCGACAACAGCGCGAGAGCTCAGGCTGCACTTCCGTGCGATCGGCGCGAACCCCACCAACTACACCTATAC
>JALYZL010000153.1 GCA_030948875.1 Actinomycetota bacterium | reverse complement strand
CGATGTGGGGGCGGGGTCAGCGGCCGGGCGCGACCTCAAACCCAGGCGGGGCGGGCGGATGGGGTGGACTCATGATCCGGGGCGCAATCCACGGTGCAAATGCCCGGCATATTCATGGCGGCGGCTTACGCGTCTGTCGAGCGTCGAGGCGTTGGATCTCCCTCGCCACGTGGCGCCCGCCAGATGCGCCTCAGAACTTCGCGCAACCGAGCTTCATGTTGCGCAATTCTGGCAGCGCGCTAGGCCGAGATCATCAGCCGCCCAGGCATGCACGGCTCCGCTGACCGTTGCAACATCGTCGAAATCCACAGACTTGTAGATGTGCCCAACGAAGTCCGTCGGCATGTTCGGCGTCCTCCTGTCCTTCAACAGTGCAACCCGACGCCCGGTGATCAGCATTGCGCCGACTTCGATCTGCAGGTTGTCGTTGAAGTCGTTCCCGAAGCGGGTCTCGAATAGGCCAATGCCGTATTTGCAGGCCCACATGTGCGCGGCGATGTTGCCGAACAGCTCATCGTCGGCGCTCCGGTCAGAGGCTAGGTGGAGGCTGAGCCCGTGGTCCGCACACGCGGCGCGGGCTGCCTCAATCACGGCCACCACTGGGTCTGGGAGGTCGGCCTCTGCAGTCGCCTTCGGAAAGCGCGTCATGCAGAACACGTTGTTCTCGAACGAGAACGCGGTGAGGAGTCGCCCGATACCGGCACGCCATCGAATCGGTGCAAGCTCGGGTGGAATAAGACCGTGCTGGCCTTCGTCAAGCTCGGCACTACCGACTTGGGCAATCTCAGTCTCGACACGTGCGACGTCGACACCGCCGACAAGGGCACGCGCTTTCTCGTGACCCTCGGGGGTAAGCGACCACGACCTGCCGTTTCCCCGTAGTACAACGTCCCCACTGTTCTTCAGGCGACCGAGGGCCTGGCTAACTCCACCCAAGGCGGGCAGCCGCAGGCTCTCCGCCATCGCCACGACGTTGCTCGCGGTGAACCAGCCGTCGCCAGCACGGATCGCCACGAACTGCCCAAGCACGAGAACGCGCTGCGTCGTCTGAGGTAAGCGCTGGACGGTGAGGCCGAAGGACGAGGGGATCTCAGACCTCGCCAGCGAGTTGCTTCACGATCTCACCTGCTACCGCGTAACCCTTGGCGTTGAGCTTGATCTCCCGACTCGATCCGGCGCCCTTTACGCGAATCCCGTCGCCGTCGATTCCGGCAAGTGCGGACGAGAAGTTGCCCGAGTCGAGCACTCCGCGATCCTCGCAAGCGGCGCGGAGAAACCTGGTGGCTGTGAACTCCTCGAGATCGATCGCCTGTCGTGCCGCGGCGACGATGCGCATCACCTGCTGCATCGCCGTTCGCTTCTTCGAGTCGAACGCGGAGTGCGGCACGGTCAGATGCACACCGTCCTCATCAATATCGAACACATGAGCGGCCTGCTCAGTGGTGATAGCCAGCTTGTCCGCGATGCGCGCGAATGCGCCAGCACGGTCCGCAGCCTGGTCTCCGCCTGTCCCCGTGGTCGCCGGCGGACTTGCAGCCGAAGCAGGTCCGGTCGGCGACGCTGCGCTCGCGGCGCCCGCCGCGTGATCGAATGCCTTCGCGAAAGCGACCTCTCTCAGATCCTCGGGCACGTTTGCCTGATCTAGTGCGGCAAGCACCTCCTTGAGGACTTCAGGCAGCGCTCTGGACGGTTCTGTCATAGCGAGTACGCTAGCACATCGCGCAAGTCATACATCATAATGGGTATTTCTATCTGCAAATAGCATAATTTTTCTAGGTTCGGTGTCATATCTGATTCGCGTACGTCGAGATGCGTTAGCCAGGGATCAGCGCGAGCCGAGTCTGATGCGAGATGCGCTCGCCGATCGTTGTGCCCGGTGAGCCGCAATGTCGACAAAGCGCAGGGCGAGTACCGGGGAGGTGTGGGCGACCGCCGACGAACCGCGCCCGTCGCGCGCCGACTGCGGCGGATCGGACCGACCGACCTCGATCCGCCAGGATGCCGGGGGAAGGATCGGCCTTCAACTCACAGGTATCCCAGGGCCCCGGTGTCGCTCGTAGATCACTTGCGCGAGCGGTCCTTGGAAGCACCGGGGTGCCGTCGGCACCCAGGGCCACGCGCCGCCCATCCCCTGCGACTCCGCTCACGAACGGAGAGCGAGTCAGCACGTGCCCTCGCCGGCGGACGTGCAGAAGCTCACCGGCACGCTCGCGCCAGGCGGATCCGAGCTCGGCCTGTTCGTCACGCTCGGCGCCTACCCGAAGGATGCTCAGAATCTCGGCCGCACACGCCAGGACATGCGGCTCGTTAGCGGCAACGAGCTCGCCGATCTCCTGTTCGAGCACTACGAGAGCTTCAGCCTGGAATGGAAGCGGCTGCTGCCGCTCCGGCGCGTGTACGTCGTGCACCGCGAACCAGAGGCGACCCGAAGCCAGGCTCGCTGAAGGTTGTCGCGCGGCTTGCGCTCAGCTGGTGGTCTCCATCATTCCCAGCCTGCCTTGCCGAGAGGTTCGACGGCGTCGGGCTCGGTCTCCGCATAGCGCAGGCTGGTTCGCTCGAACTGCCTGAATTGCCAAATCGCGGCGTCCATGTTGCGCGCGTGGAACAGACCGAGGCTGCTGAGGAGCTGAAAGTCGGCGACCGTAAGGCCCGTCACCCGCTCGAATAGCGCCGAGTCGAGCGACTCAATCACGTGCTTGAGCGCCTCCTCACGGAAGTCGGTTCCGTACATGAACACGGGGATTCGCGCCAGGAACTTCTGCAGCTTCTCGCGGATCTCCTTGCGGCGCTTCGCTGCCTCTGACTGAGCGCGCTTCTGCTGTCCGTCGAGCTTTCCGCCCTGCTCACGCTTGGCCTCCTTCAGCAGCTTGGTCGCGGTGACCACGTGCTCGGCGTTGTCGACGAGCGCGCGGAAATCCTCGATCTGGGCCAGCTTCTCAAGCAGGCCCGGATGGTCGAGAACCGCCGAGAGAGTGCGCTCGTTGACCTCGACCAATACGGGGGAGTTCCATTGTTTCGCGAGCGCGGTCGCGCCGATGCCCGCCGTCGCCCAGTCGAGTACATCTGAGGCTTCGAGCTCGGTCATCGCGCCGCCCTGGAAGCCGAAGATCGGCAAGTAGTTGATCAACTTGCCGATCGCCTGCTCGGGTGTCTCGTCGCTCTGGGCCGCGAGCCGCAGTCCGTATTCAGACAACAGAGTCAGCGCTCGGTTCGGGTCGAACTCGAACAGGAAGCACGTCGGCTTGCGCACGTCAAGCCCGCCTTCCGGGTCTCGGAACGCGTACGGCGACTGCACCCGGAAGGCCGCCTGGAAGTAGGACTCTGGCGACTTCAGCGAGCGCAGCATCAGAATCGCGCCCCACTCACGCACCGTCACGCCGGTCATGAGCTTGCCGCACGACAGCGTGATCGAGCCGGACGTGTGCTCCTTCTCCGCCTTCGCGATCGCCGCTTCAACCGGCGGCTTCGCATCGGCACCCTGGCCCGCCGCCGATCCTGCGGCGACTACGACCTCGAAGCCCGAGAAATACGGATGGCTGTCGAGCATGTCGCGCATTGCAAAGCACGATGCAACAGACGGCATGTACCAGACCGAGTGCCTAATCTGCCCGGTGAACACGGAGCTCTCGTACGGAAAGGGCGGCTTCTGGCCAGCAATGATCTGCACCTTGATCTGCTCTGAGAGCTTGCCGCGGAGCATCTCGAGGAACTCGGAAACACGCTCGGGATCCTCGAAGACGCAGTCGCCCGCTCTGGGTGTCCCGGTGCCTCCGCTCACCCGCTCCGCTTTGAAGTAGTCAGTCAGCGAGAACCCCGTGAACTCGCCATCCTCAGCCCAGTTCGCCGCACCCGGCGCGATTTCGTATGCGTACATCTCCATCTTGGGGAGCTCGAGATAGGGGTTCTGCCCTTGCTTGGGGTCCCAGTGCTCCTTCGCCGCCTGCTCGTCCACGTACGTCCAGTCGAAGGTCGCATCTTCGGTGAACTCGCCGTTGGTGATCGCTCGGAACGGGGTGCCCGAGAGGTAGAGGTACCGCGCCGACGAGAGCCCTAGGTCCTCCTCGGTGACCTCCTCGTCAGGCTCCTGTTCCTCGGCGATAGCCTTGTCGGCCGGGTCATACAGCTCGCGAGCGTCGTCGCGCCAAGCGCCGAAGTGGTACTCGTCGAGCACGATGCAATCCCAGTCGGTCAGGTGGATCGATTCGTTGTGCGCCTTGACCGCCCCGTCCGTAGCCTTTTGGTTCAGATCCTGGAACGACGCGAAGCGAATGACCGGGTCGGGGCCATCCAGCAAGGCATCCGCATCCTCGATCGGCGTCTCGCGATCGACGAAGTGCCACCCAGCGAAGTCGACGTGGCCAAGTAGGTCATCGCGCCACGCCGTCTGCACGGCGGGCTTGTAGGTGAGAACGAGAACGCGCTTCCACCCCATCGCCTTGGCGAGCTCGTAGGACGCAAACGTCTTCCCGAACCGCATCTTCGCGTTCCAGAGGAACTTCGGTGGTTGTGCGTCGCCGGCGTGGTCGTTGAAGTAGGCGGCGGTGCGGTCCACGGCATCGCGCTGCTCGGGTCGCATCGGAAAGGAGTCAGTACGCGTCGGCTCGAACGGCATTCCCGACCGCACCGTGTTGATCGCCGCTTTGACTTCGTCGAGCGTGGCCTCAAACCACTCGCCCTCTGGTCGCCGGACTCCTGCCTTGACCAGCGCGGTGTGGACCTCGTGATCGGGGAATTCACTGCCGTCCTCACGAGCCGCTGGCTCGTCGAGCAGGATCTCAACGCCGTTGAGGTTGGGGTATGCCGTGCCGAGCTGCTGCTTGATCCGTGCCCGCGCCGTGCGCTTGGTCGTCTGGCCAACCTTGATTAGGCCGATGCCTGAAATCCGGGTCTGCCCCGATACGCGCTCCCAGGGCTCGGCGTCCTTACCAACGACCGTGTAGGCGTAGATGCGATTGGCTCCCATCTCAAGCAACCCGCCTATTCGACGTCTGCGACCGCAGGCATCTCCTTGACTTGCGATTCAACGAACGCGATCTCCTCATCGGTCAAGTCGTAGCGTGCATAGAGGTCAGCGTCGGTCCACTCGCGGTCCATTGGCAGGTCCGGGACGAACGCGAACCGGCCAGCGTCGTTGTGTTGCGCGATCTTCCGCAAGGACACGAGGAAGCGTGCGAAGCGAGATCGTAGGTACGCGGCGACTGCTCGCGCCGTTGCCTCGTGCGAAGTCGGATAGACAACCAGATAACTGCCGTTGGCAATTTCTCCCGGGCGACCGACAAACGGACCCCTCGTCACGTCCCATATCGGGGCTGGGAATACCTCGTTGCCGTCGCTCGCTGCTGGAAGGAACACCTTCCAGCTGTCGATCCAATCCGCTCCCTTTGTGATGGTGTCGCGTGAGACCCAGGACGCGTGCCCCCCTGCGCCATGCATAAGAACCGCGTTGGAGACACCTGCCTTCGACGATGAACCTTGGAAGTTCGTGTGAAGATCGAATGGCTTCTGCGAGGAGACCTTCTGATCGAGCGTCGCCTCCTTGCGCTTTCGGACCTTTCTCAGGATCCGAACTCCAGTGTTTTGCCGAACAAGGAGATCGAATTCGTCCAGGTAGCGTGCTTCGGGAATGCCTGGCGTTCCGCCTGCCGGCACGTGGCTCACGAGGCACTTCCCATCGTGCTGAGCGTCCCACAAGAAGTACGAAACGCCGCCGTTGATATTGACGCCTGGGAAGACATCTTTCTCGACCCGATAATCGACCACACGTGCCATTCGCCGGTCTTCGAGCATCTGCCTACGAAAGTCGCCGAGCCCAAGTCCACCCGCGAACCAACGCGACGGCGTGATCATTACGACGTACCGCGGGTCCATATCAATCGCCTTCTGAACGAACTTGTTGTAGAGCGGTTTCGTGCGTGTGTTCCCGTCGCTATCGATCTGATATGGCGGATTCCCGACGATCACGTCGAATTTCATGTCGCTCATCTCCTCGGTCGGGTACGCCCCGTGGATGAAGGCGTATGCATAGTTCTCACGGTTGGGGCCACGCTCCAAGTCCTCGGGCGCACCGCATATCCGACAGTGCCCGTTAACGATGTCGTGTTCGCCGCGGACGAACGGGATGTTCCCCTGGTCATCGTCAAAGACGACTACGGAGTGTTCGCTCGACGCATGCCGCGAGTAGTAGACCGTGCGGCGCGAGATGATCCCCGTCAGCTCGGTGATCCCACAGCCGAAGATCATGTTGCGGAAGATGTGATCGCGGCGTTTTTCGAAGTCGGGCTCCCACTCGATCAACCCGCTGAACAACAGGCGCTTCACGATCTCGCGCAGGAATACGCCCGACTTCGAGCACGGGTCGCACCATCGGTAGTCAGGATCGGTCCAGACTTCGGACGGCAGTAGGTCAAGCATCGCGTTGGCAAGCTTCGGCGGAGTCGGGACCTCATCGCTGGACAGCTGCACCAGGCACTCAAGGATGTCCGGAACGCGGCGTTCCTGGACGAGCATCACGCGGCTTCTTGATCGACGAGTTCGGACCCGGCCGGGCCAGGCTGACACGCGAGTTCCGAGTAGTGGATCGGGACCGCGTCACGGCGAGGCTCTGCCAGCGAGAACAGCGTTGGTTCATTGGCCGCTGGGTCGAGGGGGTGCGACCACTCGCGGATGAACATGCCTTCGGACGGCGACGCATATTCGACCAGCTCGATCTGGGCGGCGTCGGTGAGCGTGTCGGCGCGGATGATGTTCGTGGCGAGGATCGCTCTCACGGCGCTGACGAACGCCGGCGCAGGGGTCTCGCCACCCAGATGGCGCTCAACGTGGGCATCGATCACATCCGACATCCGCTCGCGCGCCACCGCAACGTTGTCCTCGCAGATATCGATGCCATAGATAGAGGCCACACAGCGGAGGACGTGGTACTCGAAACGTTCGCTGGGCCCGTAGCGGTGCGGCGTGACGTAGGCGAGCTTACGTTCAAGGATCTCGACGAGGAAGTTGCCGGAGCCGCAGGCTGGCTCTAGGAAAGCTCGATCGATGTTCCCCGGGTACTCCGCGCTCGGGAACATGTCCGGAACGAGGTCGAGCATCGCGCCGACCTCGCGCTCATGCGTGTAGACCTCGGCCAGGTCGCGGACGCGCTCGCGAGATTTGATCTGCCCGCGCTCCGGATCCTCCGCTGCGGGTGGTCGGCGCTCGGAGTGGTCCATGCGTGAAGTCTCGCACCCGTGGCACTCGGATGGACTTCGAGTACAGTCGTGCCACGAAACAGTACAGCGACGGTACACAGATCTTCGGCGGCGGGCGAAGGTCGCAAAACAAAAAACCCCGCCTGAGCGGGGCTTTCCTTACATCGGGGAGACAGGATTTGAACCTGCGACCGCCCGGCCCCCAGCCGGGTGCGCTACCAGACTGCGCCACTCCCCGTGGTGGATCGATCATAGCCGTGGTGCGAGCCGGGATGTCGTGCGCCGCCGGCGTGCGCTCCGAGCCCTGTCGATAGCTACGGCGAGAGCGGGCGACGGGAATCGAACCCGCCCTCGGAGCTTGGAAGGCTCCTGTGCAACCACAACACTTCGCCCGCGGGACTGGCCTCGCATGGTACCCGGGCGGGTCAGACGGACGGTCGTCTCTCCTCGGGGGGGACGGTGCCCTCACGCTCGAGGCTCTCCGGGGGCCAGGGTCCGGTGCCGTTGTCGAGCGCACCGTCGATGGTGACCACCGAGCCCGAGAACGACGGCCCGAGGGGTGAGGCGAGGAGGGCCGCCACCCAGCCGTATTCGCGCATCTCCCCCAGCCGCTGCAACGGCACCGTCGCTGCCCGCTCCGCCACAGCTCGGCCGGGTACTTGCGCAGCGACTCGGTCGCGAAGCGCCCGACGGCGAGGGCCGCTACAGAGACGCCGTCCTCGGCCCACTTCTGTCCGAGCTCGCGCGTGAGCGCCTCGACGGCGGCGCGGGCGGCGCCGGTGTGGGCCATGGCGGGCATGCCGTGGTGCGGTGAGACGGTGACGTTGACAATCGTCCCCGACCGCGCCGGGCCATGGCGAGCTCGTAGGCCGCCTCGCACATCGTGAGTGTGCCCGTCACGTTCGGCCGCTGCACGGCGCGCCACCCCTTCGGGACGATCGACTCGGCGGGGACGAAGTACTGGCCGCCGGCGTTGTTGAGGAGGAAGTCGAGCCGGCCGTGGCGCTCCAGAACGGTGCTCACGATCGCGGCGGCGTCCTCGCGCTCGCGGATGTCGCCGGTGATCCAGGAGGCGCGCTCGCCGATCTCGGCGGTCGCGGCGTCGAGCACGTCCTCGCGCCTTCCCGCGATCACGACATCGGCGCCGCACCGAGCGAGCTCCAGCGCCGCCGCCTTGCCGAGGTTGGTGCCGCCCCCGGTGACGAGCGCCACACGGCCGGCGAGCGCGCCGTCGGCGAACACCTCCGACGGCGGGGGCACTACTCGCCCAGGACCTTGATGACGAGGCGCTTGGGCCGTCCGCCGTCGAACTCGCAGTAGAAGATCGCCTGCCAGGGGCCGAGATCGAGCCTGCCCTCGGTCACGGGCACGATCACCTGATGATGTACGAGCAGGTTCTTGAAATGGGCGTCGCCGTTGTCCTCCCCGCCCCGGTGGTGGCGGTAGTCGCCGGGGTCGGGCAGGAGCCCGCGCGCGACCTCGTTGGCCGGCTCCTTCCAGCTCGGCGGCGCGAGCTTGTCCAGCCATTCGAGCGCGTCGGCCTGGATGCCCGGCTCGTCGTCGTTGATCCACACCCCGGCGGTGATGTGCATCGCCGAGACGAGCACCATTCCCTCCTCGATCCCCGCGTCGCTAACGGCGGCGGCGACGTCCCCGGTGATCCGCACGAACTCCCGACGCTGGTCGGTGCGGAAGGTGCGGTAGACCGTGTGTGACTTCATGGGCGGGATCGTACTTTCGTGCGATCGGAGGTGCCCGTCAGAGCGGGGGACCGAGGAATCGAACCTCGAGCCACGGTTTTGGAGACCGCGATGTTTACCGTTACACCAGTCCCCCTGGCCGCGGCAATGGTAGCGAGTCTCCGCAGCAGATCCGTCCGGATGGTACGCGAACATATGTTCGCAGATGAGGTACGACGAGACAAGCTACAAGGCCGTGATGTCTCTGGTTGGCCAGGGCATCAGCGACCGCGCGATTGCGACGGAGACTGGAGTTGGATACTGGACCGCACGCCGATGGCGTGTCGCAGTCGCGCCCCCGCAGGCGGTACTCAGGAGACGGACTGCCGACGCCTGGTCTGTTCCAGACGACGCGGTCTATATTGCTACTTGCTGGGCGTCTATCTCGGTGATGGAACCGTTGGCCTCAAGCCGCCGAATGGGTGGGGCCTTCGGATCTTTACCGATCGTCGATACCAGTCGATCACGCAGGAGATCGTCGCGGCGATGGAAACGACGTTCCCTGGCGGACATGCTCGGGTTCGAGCGTGGATGGGCGAAGGCTAGGTCCTCTGCATCACCCACCCCGGCAATCCCGCGAGCCTTCCCGCAACATGGTCCGGGTCGCAAACACGATCGCGCCATCGCGCTCGCCGACTGGCAGCTTGCGCTCACGCAC
This sequence comes from Actinomycetota bacterium, assembly GCA_030948875.1. Lineage (GTDB taxonomy): Bacteria > Actinomycetota > Thermoleophilia > Solirubrobacterales > Solirubrobacteraceae > Palsa-465. The sequence continues at coordinate 7,662 of JALYZL010000153.1, read as the reverse complement.
GCCAATCCCGCCGCGCTGATCCGAGGTCTGATCCACTCCGACGGGTGCCGAACCGTCAACCGCTTTCGCACGAAGCTGCCGAGCGGACGGACACCCGAATACTCGTACGTCCGGTACTTCTTCTCGAACCTGTCCGAGGACGTCCGTCGGATCTTCGCCGAGCATTGCGAGCTGCTCGGGGTCCGCGTGACGCAGTCCAACCACCGCAATCTCTCGGTCTCGCACCCGTGCCAGCGTGGCCGTCCTCGAGGACATCGTCGGCCGGAAGGGCTAGGACCTGTTCTGCTTATGCCGCGGCCACGTTCAATCGATGACGTCCGAGCGGTCTTTGCGCTGAAGGCGAGCGGGCTCACAGACCGCGAGATAAGTGCTGCCACAGGCGTGCCGGCGCACACGATTCGCACGTGGCGCAATCATGGGCTCTCACAGCATGCGGCGACTCGTCGGCCGCTCGAAGCGCACGGCGGACAGGACAGAGCGGGCGAGTCCGGTATCGAGCTTGGGAGTGGACATGAGCGGGGCGAGGACTTCGATCGACTCGAGTGCGGGCGGAGGGACTTGAACCCCCAAGGGCGTTAGCCCACCGGCACCTAAAGCCGGCGCGTCTACCGATTTCGCCACGCCCGCGAAAAGTGCTGCGCGCAGCCGGAGGAGATTGTATGTTCCGCGTCGTGGCGCGCGTTCGGAACCTGCGTCCCGGTTACACGATTTCCTATCCCAACCGAGACAAGCCGGCCTCCAAGGCGACGAAGGCCATCGTCGTCCTGCTCCTGCTCGTGTCCGTCGTGCTCATGCTCATCGTGACCATCGGCGGGTGGTCGGAGCTCGAGGGCGAGCAGCCGCTGAACTTCCTCTTCATCATCTCCTACCTGGTCTTCGCGTACTACGTCGCGCGCTGGAAGCGCGGATTGCTCCCGATGGCGGCGGCGCTGGGGATCGTCCTCCTCATCCTCGCGGTGATCGCCAGCACCGGCGCGAGCGGTACGTCTTGGTTCGAGCGCAACCATGCCGGTTTTGCCCCTCCCCAGTCGCTCTTCGGCGGCAGCGGCCTCGACAACGACACGCTGGGACTGGCGACGGTGCTCATGATCCCCGTCGAGGCGCTGCTCATCTTCTTCTCGATGGTGGGCTTCTCGCAGGGTTGGAACGTCGAGGTCGAGATCCCGATGGGAGAGTCCCGCCGTTCCGGCGCCGCCCCCGCCGCCCCCACCCCGGCGGCCGCGTAGCCCGCTATACGGCGGGTGGGATTCGAACCCACACGTCCCTAAGGACAATGCGTTTTGAGCGCATCATGTCTACCGTTCCATCACCGCCGCTCGGGCGCGAAGTCTAGTCCCGCCTACGAGGACGGGAGCACGAGCTCCCACAGCTCCTCCATCAGGCCGGTCCGGGCGACGACGACGCCCGGCGGCTCCTCCCCGGTCTCTGGAAGCAACCGCACCTCGAGTCCGGCACGCGCGGCGATGAGCGAACCGGCGGCGAGGTCCCAGGCTTTCAGTCCGCGCTCGTAGTACGCGTCGAAGCGCCCGCAGGCGGTCCAGCAGAGATCGAGCGCGGCGGCGCCCATGCGGCGGATGTCGCGCACGCGCGGGAGCACGCGCGTGACGACCTCGGCCTGCCGGGCCCTGAGCGCGGCGTCGTAGGAGAACCCGGTGGCGACGAGGGCGTTGGCGAGCTCCCCTTCGGCTCGCGCGCTGATCGGCTCGCCGTCGAGGGTGGGCACGCCCGATCGGGTGGCCGCGAAGCACTCTTCGCGCATCGGGTCGAGCACCACCCCGACGAGTCCGCCCTGCGCATCCTCGCACGCCACGCTCACCCCCCACGCCGGAATCCCGAAGAGGAAGTTGATCGTGCCGTCGAGCGGATCGACGATCCAGCGCAGCGCACCGCCGGCGGTGGCGCCCCCCTCCTCGGCGAGGATCGCGTCGTCGGGCCGGCGGGCCCTGAGCACGTCGCGAATCGCCGCCTCGGCGGCGAGATCGGCGTCCGACACGAGGTCGGTCGGCCCGCTCTTCGCGCGCACGCCGTGCTGCGCCTGGCCGAAGCGGGCCCGGAGCTCGGCTCCGGCTCCCCGCGCGGCCTCCAGCGCCACGGCGACGAGCTCGTCCTCGTCGGCCTCGGTCATCGCCGGCGTCAGGTTAACGGGTCGGGGTGGGCGGCCGGCCTACGGCCAGATGGCGGCGCCGCGGCCAAGCTCACACCGGCGTGATCGGATTTCGCTTGGTGGGCCAGTCGCGCCGCTTGCCGGCGGCGAGGGCGAAGCGGCGGACGAGCTCTGAGCGCAGGGCCTCGGGCTCGACCACGGCGTCGATGACGAGCTCGGAGGCAAGATGGAGGATGTCGATGTCCTCGGCGTATTCCCGTCTCAGCTCCTCGGTGCGGGCGGCGCGCTGACCGGAGTCCTCGATCGCTTGGAGCTGGTTGTAGTAGACGGCGTTGATCGCCGCCTGAGGCCCCATCACGGCGATCGAGGCGGTGGGCAGCGCGATGCACGCGTCGGGGTCGAACGCCGGCCCGGCCATCGCGTAGAGGCCGGCTCCGTAAGCCTTGCGGACGATGACCGAGAGCTTGGGGACCGTCGCCTCCGAGACTGCGCTGATCATCTTCGCCCCGTGGCGGATGATCCCCTGACGCTCGACCTGCGCCCCGATCATGAACCCGGGGACGTCGGCGAGGAAGAGCAGGGGGATGTTGAAGGCGTTGCACGTCCAGATGAAGCGGGCGCACTTGTCCGAGGAATCCACGAAGAGAACGCCGCCCTTGACCTTGGGCTGATTGGCGATGATGCCGGTTGGCCGGCCGGCGAGGCGCGCGAAGCCGACGATGACCTCCCTGGCCCAGCGCTCGTGGAGCTCGAGCAGCGAGCCCGCATCGAGCAGGCTGTCGAGGAGCTCGCGCATATCGAACGGCTTGTTCTCGTCGGTGGGGACGATGTCGCGGATCGGACGATCGGAGGCCGGCGCGGCCTCAGCAGCCGCAGGCGGCGTGTGCTCCCAGTTGGTCGGGAAGTAGGAGAGGTAGCGCTTGGCGACCTCGACGCCCTCCTCGTCGGTGGCGACGAGGATGTGGCCGACGCCACTTCGCGAAGTGTGCATGCGGGCGCCGCCCATCTCCTCGAGCGAGACCTTCTCGCCGATCACCATCTCCGCCATGCGGGGCGAGCCGAGATACATCGAGGCGTTCCCGTCGCGCATGATCACGACGTCGCAGAACGCCGGGATGTACGCCCCGCCGGCCGCGCTCGGACCAAAGAGGACGCAGAGCTGGGGCACGACACCTGACAGGCGCACCTGATTGAAGAAGATCCTGCCCGCGTGCGCCCGGCCCGGGAACATCTGCACCTGCTCGTCGATCCGCGCCCCCGCCGAGTCGACGAGATAGACGATCGGCACCATCAGCGACAGCGCACGCTCTTGGATCCGGAGGATCTTGGTGACCGTCTTCGGCGCCCACGACCCCGCCTTGACCGTGGGGTCGTTGGCCATCACCGCGACCGGTCGCCCGGCGATCGTCCCCAGGCCGGTGACCACGCCCTCGGCGGCGAGGCCGTCCTCGACCGAGCCGGCGAGCAGGCCGTCCTCGGTGAAGGATCCGGCGTCGAGGAGGAGCGCGACCCGATCGCGGACCGGGAGCTTGCCCTGCTCGGCGGCCTTGGCACGGTGGCGCTCGGGGCCGCCCGCCATGGCGCGGGCGACGGCGTCGTCGAGCTCGGTCACATGATCACCCGCTCACAGCACCTTGGAGAGGAACGCCTTGGTGCGCTCGTGGCGGGGATTGCCCAGCACCTGCGACGGCTTCCCGGACTCGACGGCCACACCGTCGTCCATGAACACGACGCTGTCGGCCACCTCGCGCGCGAATCCGATCTCGTGGGTGACGACGATCATCGTCATTCCGTCCTTGGCGAGCCTGCGCATCGCGTCGAGCACGTCGCCCACGAGCTCGGGGTCGAGTGCCGACGTCGGCTCGTCGAAGAGCATGAGCTTCGGGCGCATGGCCAGGGCGCGAGCGATGGCCACTCGCTGCTGCTGTCCGCCCGAGAGCTGAGCCGGGTAGGCGTCAGCCTTATCCGCGAGCTCGATCTGGGCGAGCAGCTCACGGGCGCGCTCGCGGGCCTCGTCCCCGCCGAGCTTCAGCACGCGGACCGGCGCCGCGGTGACGTTCTCGAGCGCCGTCATATGCGGGAAGAGGTTGAACTGCTGGAACACCATCCCGATCTGGGCGCGCTGGCGTGAGACCTCCGATTCGCGCAGCTCGTGGAGCTTGCTGCCTGACTCGCGGTAGCCGATGAGCTCGCCGTCGACCGACAGGCGGCCGCAGTTGATCTTCTCGAGGTGGTTGATGCAGCGCAGGAGCGTCGACTTGCCCGAGCCCGAGGGGCCGAGCAGGCACATGACCTCGCCGTGCTTCACCTCGAGGTTGATGCCCTTGAGGACCTCCATGCGACCGAACCGCTTGTGGACTCCTTCGGCTTTGACCATTGCGTCGCTCATCTCATTGCCCGTGGCCGAACGCGAGCCAGCGGGCTCGCATCGACACCTGTTCCGCGCGCGAGAAGCCGCGGCCGAAGCGTCGCTCGATGAAGTACTGGCCGACGTACATGACGCTGGTCATCACCAGATACCAGAATGACGCCACGATCAAGAGCGGAATGATCTTGTAATTGACTGAGTAGATGAGCTGGACCGAGTACAAGAGCTCCGTGTAGGCGATGACGCTGGCCAGCGAGGTGTTCTTGAGCATCGAGATCGCCTCGTTGCCCGTCGGGGGGACGATCACGCGCATGGCCTGGGGCAGGACGATCCGTCGCATGGTCATCAGGCGGCCCATGCCCAGCGAGCCGGCTGCTTCGTACTGGCCCTTGTCCACCGAGATGATGCCCGCGCGAACGATCTCGGCCATGTAGGCCGCTTCGTTGAGCCCTAGCGCGAGGATGCAGACGACGAAGGGCTTCAGCACCGAGTTGGCGTCGATGTGGAAGAAGGCGGGGCCGAAGGGGATCCCGACCGCGATTGACGGATACAGCTCGCCGAGCGAATTCCAGAAGATGAATTGCACGAGCAGGGGTGTGCCGCGCAAGAACCAGATGTAGAGCCAGCTCGCCCCTGACACAAGCCGGTTGGGCGAGAGGCGCATGACCGCGAGACCGACCCCGCCGACCACCCCCATCGCCATGGCGACGACGGTCAACTCGATGGTGATCCGGACGCCCCTGAGGATCCGAGGGTCGAACAGGTAGTGCCCGACGAGGCCCCACTGAAACCGCGGGTTGCTCGCGACCGAATTGACGATCGCGAGCGCGACGAGCAGGACCAGCACGGTGGCGATCCAGCGACCGGGCCGGCGGACAGGGACGGCCGTGATGTCGTCGGGCCGTCCGTGTGACTCGGCGCTCTCGGTGGCCTCGATCGAGGGCACCGGCCACTACCTCAGCTTGTCGCCCCGTTGATCTTGGGATCGGTGATCGAGCCTGCCTGCACGCCCCACTTGGTGAGGACCTTCGTGTAGGTGCCGTCGGCCATGAGCGCCTTCAGCGCCGCGAGGACGGGCTTGGCCAGACCGCTGCCCTTGGGCAGTGCCAAGCCGTAGGGCGCCGTGCCGTAGGGCTGGCCGACGAGCTTGAGCAACCCACCCGACTGCTTGACGGCGTAGGCGGCGACCGGCGAGTCGGCCATGGCGACCTGGGCGTGGCCGCTCTGAACCGCGAGGTTGACCTCGTTCTGGTCGGGGAAGATGAGCAGGGTCACGGCGCCCTTGTTGGCCGCCTTGCACTTCGCGCCCTGCGCGGTGGCGTCGGTCTGCTCGGTGGTGCCCTTCTCGACTGCGACGGTGTGCCCGCACAGGTCCGCGAGTGAGCTCACCGATGTCCCGCCCTGAGCCTTGGTGTAGAAGGAAGTTCCGGCGGAGAAGTAGGTCACGAAGTCGACGACCTGCTGGCGCGCCTTGGTGTCGGTAAACGACGACGCGCCGATGTCGTACTTGTGGGACTGCAGGCCAGGGATGATGGTGTCGAAGGTCTGGTTGGTGACCGTGGCCTTCAGCCCCATCGCGCCGGCCAGTGCGTTGACGAGATCGACGTCCATCCCTTCCACCGTGTGGCCGTCGCTGGCGACGAACTCGTTCGGCGCATACGTCGCATCAGAGGCGACGGTCAGGGTCCCCGTCGACTTCACGGACGCGGGCACGAGCGCGGCCACCGCCGCGATCTTCGGTGTGGTGGCCGGCAGGCTCGTCGTGGTGCTCGCCGGCGTCGTCGAGCCCCCGGTGGTGCTCCCGTATTTCTTGGCGGTGGTGAGCGCGGCTTTCTTGTTCGTCGTGCCCGAGCTGGAACTCGATCCACAGCCCGTGATGAGGACCGCGGCGAGCGTCCAAGCCGCCATCCCGAGTCGAGCGACGTTGAGACGCATCAGTTTCCTCCTGGTCAAGATTCGGGAGTCGTTCCCTCTCAGACGGCGCAGCATAGGTGAAGCCCGGATGACCCGCGCGAGCGGCTAATCACCGCCTAACGTCGCTGGCGCCTGACGGCGCCGGCACGGACCACTGGACCGGTCCGGCGGTGAGAACGTGGCTCCCGAGGGGGCGCCCGAGCACGCGCTGGACCTGGCGCGAAGCGTCGATGAGGGCAGCGAGCTCGATGCCGGTGGCGATCCCCATCTCGTGGAGCATGGAGACGAGGTCCTCGGTCGCGATGTTGCCCGTCGCCCCCGGCGGCACCGGGCAGCCGCCGAGCTCTCCGAAGCTCGACTCGAAGCTGTCGACGCCGGCCTCGAGGGCGGCGAGCGCGTTGGCGAGGCCCTGGCCGCGGGTGTTGTGGAAGTGGGCGGTGAGCTCGACGTCAGGGAGCGCCTCTCGGGCGGCGGCGAAGACGCTGCGCACCTGCAGGGGGTTGGCCATCCCTGTGGTGTCGCCAAAGCCGATCTCCTCGGCGCCCGCGTCGACCAGCCGCCGCGCAATCTCGAGCACCCACTCGGGGGGAACGCGTCCCTCGTAAGGGCAGCCGAAGGAGGTCGAGATCACCCCCTCGCAGCGCAGGCCCTCAGAGCGCCCGCGGGCGAAGGTGCGCGCCAGCCCGGCGAGCGACTCCTCGATCGAGCGCCCGACGTTCTTGGCGTTGTGGGTCTCAGACGCCGACAGGAAGCCGTTGATCTCCTGGAAGCAGGCGCGGTGCTCGAGCGCGCGCTCGAGGCCGCGCTCGTTGGGGATGAGCACGCTGGCCGACACTCCTTCGGGAAGCCGGACCGCCTCGAGCACCTCGCCTGCGTCCGCGAGCTGGGGGATGACGTCGGGGCGCACGAAGCTCGTGAGCTCGATCCGGCGCAGGCCGGCGCGGCCGAGGGCTTCGATGAGGGCCACCTTCTCGGCCGTGGGGATCACCTCGGGCTCGTTCTGAAAGCCGTCGCGCGGGCCCACCTCGCGGATCCTCACGTTGGCCGGGAGCTCGCTCATGGGGCCGATTGTAGGTCGGGTCTGTGGCGCTCCTCAGCTGCGCCCGACCCCGACCACGCGGCGCTCGTGTATGCCGCGCGACCCCTCCACGGCGCCGGCGACGTGACGAGCTGGCCCCTCCACGGAGAACTCCCGGTGCGCCTCGATGCCGGGCACGAGGGCCAATGATTCCTCAGACCCCATGGGCGCGAACCCTACCCGCCTCCCCACCGCCCG
>JALYZL010000147.1 GCA_030948875.1 Actinomycetota bacterium | reverse complement strand
GTCCATGAACAGCGCGATCGCCGGGATTTCGGCAAGCTCGGCGGGCGGGGGCAATCGCGCGTGATCGGGGAGGGCGAGCGGAGAGACCGGGAACTCGCGCTCCCCGCGGATGCGCAGGGGCGCGCGGCTCGTCGCCAGCACCTTCAATGGCGCGCAGCGACCGAGCAGATCGGCGATCAACGTCACCGCATCGAGGAGGTGCTCGCAGTTGTCGAGCACGAGGAGCAGCCGCTTCCCCCGCAGATGCGTACACGTCCGCTCGAACACCTGCTGCTCCGCCGCCTGGCCGACACCGAGGGTGTCGGCGATGGTCGACAGCATGAGGTTGGGGTCGATAAGCGAGGCGAGCGGGACGAACGCCACGCCGTCGGGGAACGTCGCGCGCAGTTCTGTAGCGACGTGCAGCGCCAGCGCGGTTTTCCCCACGCCACCGGGGCCGGTCAGGGTGACGAGCCGAGCCGCTTCACTGCCGAGGAGTTCGCGGAGCGCCGAAATCGTCACCTCCCGACCGATCAATCCGTTGGGGAGGTGAGGAAGGCCGGGGGAATCCGATCCGCGCTGTGGGTTCCCAACCGCAGCGGGGGCGCCGCGGCGTGCCGCCAACTCGAAGCATGCGCGCGTGTCGACATCCAATCCCAGGGCCTCGGCCAGGCGACGTACCGTGTCGCCGTACGGCTTGCGGCCGTCGTGCTCGAGATACTTGATGCCCCGGATGCTCAACTGCGCGCGCTCCGCCAGCGCTTCCTGGGTTAACCCCGCCGCTGATCGAAAGTGCCTGAGCAACGCGCCGAAGCTGAAATCGTTGTGCGTGTCCATATCCTCTGCCTGCGTACCGATGCGCGACACAGCGCGGCAGCGGTCAGCCGCCCGCTCGCACCGCCGACGGACTCCAAAGAGACGGTGAGCCGTATCGTAGCACCGCCATATCCGGGGTGAACAGCCGACTGTGCGCGTCAGTGTGCCCGCGTTGTGCCTCGAAACGTTGCGCCCGCAGTCGCACACTATCGTCACGAGGCCGCATGCAACACACCGATCGTTCATCGGTCGCTCGGTGGCGGTTTCGGTGCAGTATCGGAGAAGGGGAGGTTTGCCATGGTTATCGATCAGCGCGTTCCTCAAGCGATCCACGAGGCGGTTATCCAGGATGTCAGGAGCACACTGCGCGGCGCGCTGCTCGAGCCCGGAGGCGACGGGTATGATGCCGCGCGCACGGTCTGGAACGGGATGATTGATCGGCGACCGGCGCTGATCGCTCGCTGTCGGGGCGCGGCGGACGTCATCACCGCCGTCAACTTCGCGCGCGACCAGGGGCTGCTGGTCTCGATCCGCGGCGGCGGGCATAGCGTCGCCGGGAATGCCGTGTGCGACGGCGGCCTGATGATCGATCTGTCATTGATGAAGGGCGTCCACGTCGATCCCGAAGCCCGCACCGCGCGGGCGGAACCGGGCGTGCTCTGGCGCGAGTTCGACCACGAGACGCAGGCGTTCGGCCTGGCGACCGTCGGCGGCACCATCTCGACCACCGGCATCGCCGGCCTGACGCTCGGGGGCGGCGCGGGTTGGCTGACCGGCAAGTACGGCACGACCTGCGACAACCTCCGCTCGGTCGACGTTGTCACCGCCGACGGCGTCCTCCGGCGCGCCAGCGAGCGGGAGAACCCGGACCTCTTCTGGGCGATGCGCGGCGCGGGGGCGAACTTCGGCGTCGTCACCTCCTTCGAGTACCAACTCCACCCGGTCGGGCCGATGATCCTCGGTGGGATGGTCGTCCACCCCATCGACCGGGCGGAGGACGTGCTGCGCTTCTATCGCGACTTCGCGACCGCGCAGCCCGACGAACTGACGACCTACGCGGCGATCCTGACGATGCCGGAGGGCAACATGGTCGTCGCGCTGGCCGCCTGCTACGTCGGCCCCGCCGAGGAGGGCGAGCGCGCCCTCGCGCCCCTGAAGCAGTTCGGCCCGCCGGCCGCCGACATGATCGGCCCGATGCCGTATACGGCGCTGCAATCCATGCTCGATGGAGCCTTCCCGTACGGCCGCCAGAACTACTGGAAGTCGACCTATATGTCGACGATCAGCGACGCGGCGATCGAGACGATCGTGCATCACGCGAAGGCGGTCCCCTCGCCGCATACGGTCATGCTGATCGGGGACTTCCACGGCGCGGTCGGCAGGGTCGCGCGCGATGCGATGGCCTTCGGCCACCGGGACACGCCGCACGGGCTCGTGATCCTCTCGAACTGGAGCGACCCGGACGAGGGCGAGCGCAATATCGGATGGACGCGCGCGTTCTTCGCGGCCATGCAGCCGCACATGGCGGGCGGGGTATACGTCAATGACATGGGGGACGACGAGGGGAGCGAGCGCGTCCGGAGCGCCTATGGCGAGAATTATACACGGCTGGCCGCGATCAAGGCGCAGTACGACCCGACGAACTTCTTCCGCATGAACCAGAATATCGCACCCGCGCCGTAGGATGTTGCGGTGAGGGAGTGGGAAGCGATACCGCGTGATGCCGACGCTGGACGGGTGATTCAGCAGCGCGGGAATCGGCGAGGTGACGCGTAACGAAAAGGAACGTCAAACGGACAACCCCGAACGCTGTTCACCTTGTCGAGGTTCACCCAGACTTTTCGGTATCATTACCCGTCTCAAACTCAGCCACGCGTTGCTTGACAGCGATTTGTCAGGGCGAGGCGGACTGCTCCGCTCCGCATGAGATTCGATACTATCGGCGAAGGGCCGCTTGTCGGCAGCAAGCGCCACGGTGCCGGGAGCACTTGATGCCCGCGCGATTTTCTGTGGGCTCAGAAAGGGGCAGCGCGCGTGGGGGAAACGCTGGCACCGGAGCGAAACGTCGGGCTGCGACGCTACGTGCCGTCCCTGAGCGCGGCTATCCCCATGCTGATCTTCGCGGTCGCGGCGCTCGCCCTGCCGCTCGCGACGGCCGCGGCGCTCGCGCTCA
>JALYZL010000306.1 GCA_030948875.1 Actinomycetota bacterium | reverse complement strand
AGTTGGCGCCACTCAACCACGTTGGCGTTCCTCACAGGATCGACCGCCGCTTCCGCGATAAGGCGAGAGCCGGGCGGCGCGGGCGGCGGGCTCGCCCGTCGCCGGAGCTCGAGTGTTCGGCAGCCCGAATGGTCGTGATCGCTTTTGTCGTCCTGTCGCCTCCGCGGCGCGTCATCGCAATGGCGACATCTCGATAGTTGCGCGCGCCGGCCGTCGAGCGCCGACGCGGAGCACAATGGGTCGACGCCGACCGCCTGTGCCTAGGCATCGCCGCGATTCTGTGCGCGTCGCGTCCGCTCTGCAATCGGCGATCTGCGAGATCCCGGACCAGCGCCACGTCGGGGTCACTGATATGCAGTTCGTCAAGGGAGCATCGGCGCTAGACAGCGTCGGCTGAACAGCAGGCCGAGGGCGGTATCAAGGCGGCAGGGGCGCAGCGGATGTTCATTCTGCCGAGCTCGAGTGTCTGCGCCTCCGGCCGATACAAAGATCATATTTCGCACATAAGTTATATTAGAGCTATATTGTACATACTGGACATTCGCTCCAGATCGTCGTATCGTGTGGTCCGTCCAAAGGAGATTTCATGGCTACAGAGACCACAACGAAGCCGAAGGTGCTGCGCCGCACCGAAGCCGCGGAACGCCTCGGCGTCCACCCGAACACCCTTGCTGGCTGGGTTCAACGGGGCTGGCTGAAGGGCGTCAGGATGCCCGGCGGCGAGACCCGGTTCCGCGAGGAAGACGTCGAGGAGCTGCGCGAGCGGATCTACGCCGAGTAGTCGTCCGTTGCCTTGCCTAAGTTGATGGACCGGTCGAACGCGGCCCATCAACCATGTCTGAGCAACAGAACGACGGTTTTTACTGGGAACCAGCGCCCAGCGACGATCTACGCCAAGGCGATCTGCTCTTCAACGTCCCGATCGCGCTCATGCCGCAGCAGCCGCGGTTCGTTCTTGGCGAGGGTGACACCGTCGAGACTCAGACATTCGCCGACTACCCTGAGAACGCGCCGTCCGACCTGATCGTCGTAGAGGCACGCTTTGGTGTTCTGGGCATGATCGTCACGCCGACTTGCCACGTCTCTGAGGGGGAGAAGGACGAGGACATCGTGGCGGTGGTACCCGTGCAGGCGCTCAACCTTGTTGTGGGCGGCATCACCGAAGCCCGCAACATCCGCGTGGGCAAGAACGTCCCTCTGCATATTTTCCATCTTCCGCCTACTGGCCTCGGCGGGGGCATCGTCAGATTTCATGGCGCCGCTCTGCTCGACCGGCCGGCGTCGATGCTGAAGGACAACCTGCGCGACTACCGTCGGCTTGGGCTCTACGTTGAGTCTCGAATCAAGCTCCGAAAGGCACTGGCGCGCTTCTGGGCGCGCGGCGACGCAGCGGAAAGCATCGAGCGGTCGATGCGTCCACAGATCGCGAGTCGTTCCTTGGAGGATCTCGAGTAAGTCGGCGGTCAGTGGCAATCAGCGCTTGGCCGTCTCGCCGCCAGGTCGCCAGCTGCCGCGCAAACTGCTGAACCAGCTTGACCCGGTCGCCCCCTTCGCGCGTTGGGAGACTCCGACCCCTATCTCGGGCACGACGCGAGCGCATCGGTGTGGGCCGACCTCGTCTCTGCACCTACACGCCTGGCGGGCGCGCAGCGAGAGCGCTGGATTCGGCGAGGAGCACCGCGCCGGTACTCCAGCCTCAGCTCTCGCTCGCGGAGTTGCTGGCGGCTGGATGGACTGCGGGCGCCGAGTGTGTCGTCGCCGCCGGCGTGCGACGCTGCTCCGAGCGTCTGGTCGGCGCCGACGTGAACCGCGGCCCGGGTGCTTCGCCAAAGAAGCTCCTGCATCCGAGCTATCCCTTGGCGGCGATTCCGCCAGGCGACGCTTCATTCCGGCTCACGGCTACGGCGAGGCCGCCTTGAAGAGCCACTCACTCTTGAGCGCCACGGAGGTGGACGGCGTCGTGACCGCGACATGCGCGTCACGGACGGCTTGCCGCTCCATCACCGCACGCCCCACCCGATGGCGGTCGTCGGGTCTGGAC
>JALYZL010000028.1 GCA_030948875.1 Actinomycetota bacterium | reverse complement strand
GCACCACCTACGGCGGCGACGGCGAGAGCACGTTCGCGCTGCCCGATTCTGCGTGGTCGCGTCCCCGTCCACCAGGGCCCAGCTCGGCGGCGGGGGAGTTACGTGCTCGGCGCCAGCGGCGGCGTGGAGATTGCCACTGTTGCGACCGCCCAGATCCCCGGCCATGACCATACGGTGCAGGCGAGCCCCAACCCGGGCTCTCAGGCGGGGGCGGGCGAGATCATCGAGGGCTCCGCGCCTTCGTCGCTCGCGCGGTGGGTGCCGCGCTCGTGTGATGGCGATTGACCGTACCATGTACTCGGTCCATATCTGTACCGCTAGTAGGTACAATCGCTCAGAGATGACCAACGCCCTGAACCCTTTCGTCTGGGACCGCCCGCTCGATGATCCGTCGAAGATCATCGGGATGGAGGCGTTCGCCAACCATGTCGCTCTCACGCTGAAAGGTCAGACCAACGTCGCCCTGTTCGGCCCGCGTGACACCGGCAAGACGACCTTCACCAACCAACTGGCGCTCGAGCTCACCAAGTCGCATGGCGATGACGCCCCGCCCTTCGACACGGTCAAGGTCAACCTGCAGCGGGTGGTGAGCATCCCCGGGTTCATCGGGTGCGTGCACGATGCGATGACCACACACCCCGCCAAGCGCTTGCGTCGTGCGGCCCTGCGTCAGATCGGCGCCCTCGAGAAGGAGATCGGCTTCGATATCAAGGTCATCAAGGGCACGGTGCGGAGCTCCGGCGCCAGCCCGGCCCAAGATGCGGAGACGCTACACGCGCAGCTCGTCGCTCTACGCTCGCTCGCGGACCACCTCGTCGTCGTCTTCGACGAGTTTCAGAGGCTCCGCCACTGCCCCGGTGACCCGCTGTCGATCATCCGCTCGGCACTCATGAGCTCCGGCGCCAACCACGTCTCGCTGCTGTTCACCGGCTCGATCCGCAACGCGATGCAGATGATGCTGGAGAACTCGCAGCAGCCGATCTTCGCCGAGGCGGCGGAAATGCAGCTGCCGGTCATCGGCCGGTTCGAGTTTCTCGAATACTTGGATTTCCAGTTCACCGCGACCGGCAAGGTGGCCGATGATGCCGCGCTCAACTATCTGCTCAACGCCACTCGCGCACACCCACGGAGCACCCAGCAGCTGGCCTGGGAGTGCTGGGTCGACACGCCGGCCGGGAAGGCTGTGACGCTCGAGACGGTGATCCGCGCCCATGACCGGCTCGTGCAGACGATCGAACGGTCCGAGTTCGCCTCCGTCCTCAGTGTCCTCATGAGCGGCGACGAGGGGGAGGTCAACGAGGTGCGTGCCCTGCAGCTGCTGGCCGATCGCGGTGGGGACAACATCACCAGCCGACCCACCGCGACGCGGTATGGCTTCTCGAGCCACTCGCGCGTGCGGCCGGCCCTCGAGCGCCTGCAACGCCGCGGACTCGTCGATCAGCGAGAGCGCATCTGGTATATCGTCGATCCTCTGTTCGGCGAGTGGCTCCGACGGGCGTCGCCGCTAGCCGACTCGCCGACGTTGTTCGAGTCGCCCGATAACGGCTAATATGTACCGCCTATACGGTACATATTGGTACCTCATGGGCGGTACGCTGACCGAAGGCGGATACGCTTGAGCACGCAACTATAGGACGCGGTCAGAATCGAACGCGACGGCCTTCTGCTTCAAGTGCCTTTTCTTGCCAGTCCATGTTCTGTGCCAGGCCACCGATGTTCGGCGGGATGTCGCGCATCATCAGCAGCACGCCTCGGGCAATGCGACCAAGCCGCGCCGCCAGCGTTGCGGTCTTGCTAACGCCGGGTAAAAGCCGCGCTGCGAGCTGGACGTACCAACTCGTACTCGCGCACGATCTGCTCGGCGATCGAGTCAGGAGAGAAGTCGCGCGCTCGGCGTTCGGCGGCGCCCCCTAGTTGGGCACGGAGCTGCGGGTCGGCCTCGAGCTGTCGCAGGATCTGTGCGAGCGCGGCGACATCGCCGGGCGGGTAGAGCAGCCCATCGGCGCCGTGGGTGATGATTTCCTCGGGGCCGCCGCTCCGCGAGGCTACGACTGGGAGGCGAGCGGACATTCCTTCGATCACGACCATCCCGAACGGCTCGGGGATAGTGGAGGCGTGGACAAGGATGTCCATCGACCGCAACTCGCCGACGATGTCTTCGCGGTGCCCGCGGAACTCTACGCGGGACGCTACGCCGAGGTTCTCGGCGAGGTGGCGGAGGCTCTCACCGTAGGCGATCTCGGCTCCGCCGAACAGGGCGGCGCCGACGATCACCGCCCGTTGTCGCCCTTGCGGAAACGCTCGGGCGAACGCGCGCAGGAACACATCCTGTCCCTTCCACGGGGCCAGGCGGCCGATCATTCCGACGACGAGCGGACTGTCGGGTCCGGACTTATGCAGCCCTGAGGCGGCCAGTCCCACTATTGGGGGGACCACTGTTGATCGCGTTCGGGGGCTCAGGGTCTGCTTCGTTGTCTGAGAGTTGCTGATCACCACATCCGCGAGGTGGCGCGTAAGCGCGCGGACGAGGGTGACGGCAAGCGGGGGAAGGTAGTCGGAATCGATGCGGTCGTTTAGTTGCCAGACCACGGGGACGCCGGCCAAGCGGGCTGCGATTGACCCGTAGATACCCGACTTCAATGAGTTCGTGTGGACCACATCGGGACGCAGCCGCCGCAATCGCCAGGCCAGTCTCAGGCAGTATGCGAGCGTGTCCGATGTGGCCCGCAGAGGCAGGTGCCCAGGCCTCAGGTTGTCCTTGCGTAGCTCGCGCGTGCGCCCGTGTAGCGGCAGCACCTCCACCGATATGCCGGCCTGAAGTAGATGATCTACGAGCGGGCCCTCCTCAGCCAGGATTACGTGCGCCTCTACCTCCGTGAGCGCCGTAAGGAGACGCAGCATCGCTAGCTCGCCCCCCGAGAGTAGGGAGACGTGGTCGAGGTAGACGACGCGCAATTTGCGCGAGGTTTCCCCGTCGCCGGAGGCGACGCGGCCGAACAGCTCGCGGTGTGCTTCGGCTACGGCCTTCCAGCTATGGGCTTCGGCCCAGGCGCGCGTCTGCTCGCGCGAGGGCAATTCCCCCTGCCTTGCGCGGGTGAGCCGACCGGCGAGCGCATCGACGTCGGCGGCCGGCACGATCAGGCTCTCTCCCAGGCCGGC
>JALYZL010000098.1 GCA_030948875.1 Actinomycetota bacterium | reverse complement strand
CGTCGACGCCCGGGCGCGTCATCTCCTCGTCGCAACAGGCGCTCGCGTAGTCGCGCAAATCGCCGAAAGCAGGCGCGCACGCCGAGGCACGTGGAACCGATCATTTGCCTATGCAGAGTCGCTTGGCGCTGCGGCCGGGGCACCCTTGGCTAGGTGGGGGTTGGCTGATTTGGTTCGCCGGAGGGCTTGCTGTTCGAGGTGGCGAAGTTGCTCGCTGATCTGACGGATTTGGGTGACGAGGTCTTGTTCCTCGTGTTCGAGTTCGATCACCTCTTCGGTGAGGAATCGTTGCGCGACAGCGCCCGTGAGGATGGCGAAGAAGCCGATGCCAATGACCATGACGGCGCTGGCGACGATCTTTCCGCTGCTTGTGTGCGGCGTGATGTCGCCGTAACCGACGGTCGTCATTGTCGTCAGCGCCCAGTACACGGCGTTGCCGTAGGAGATCTTCTCTGCTGACGAGAACGCCTCGGCGCTGACCAGGAGGACGAGGAGCGCGAGCAGGGAGACGTATCGAAGCCCCTCGGTAGTGAAGAGACGTCGGGCGATGGGCGCGAGGCGAAAGAGACGCAGTAGTCGAAGGACGCGGAGCACTCGGAGTGAGTCAGGCCGGGTTTCGCGGAGGCTTCTGAGCCAGGATTCTGTCCTGGGGAGAGGAGATGCTCCGCAGATGCCAAGAGGACGGAAGTACCCACAGGAGTTGATGGACCGCGGCGTGCGGCTGGCGCTGGAGTCCCAGCGTCCGATCGCGCAGGTCGCTGCTGACCTGGGCGTTCACCCGGAGGCGTTGCGCAAGCGTGTGCGCCAGGCGCAGGCCGACAGCGACCAGCGCCCGGACCTGCTGCGCAGCGAGGAGCGCGAGGAGATCCGCAAGCTGCGCAAGGAGAACTACGAGCTGCGCCGCGCGAACGAGATCCTGAAGTCGGCCAGCCTGTTTTTTGCCAGGGAGCTCGACACAGACCGAACGAAGTGAGCCGCTACATCGATGAGCATCGCGGGCGCTTCGGGGTCGAGCCGATCTGCAGGACCCTGGACGTGTCGGCGTCTGCCTACTATCAGCGGCGATCGGGTGAGCGCTCCGCGCGGGCGGTCGAGGACGAGCGGCTGCTGGCGGTGATCCGCGTCACGCATAAGCAGAACTACGAGGCCTACGGCTACCGGCGGTGCTGGAAGGCGCTGCGGCGCCAGGGCGAGACCGGACCGCGCTGCCAGGTGCAGCGGCTGATGGCCGAGCACGGTATCCGGGGCGCGAAGCGGCGCGGGAAGCCGTGGCGGACCACGACCAGCGACCCGGTGGCGGCCAAGCGTCCCGATCTGGTCAACCGTGACTTCACCGCCGCGGCGCCGAATCGGCTGTGGGTCGGTGATTTCACGTATCTGCGCTGCTGGGAGGGGCTCGTGTTCTTCGCGCTCATCCTCGACGTGTACAGCCGGATGATCGTCGGCTGGCAGCTCGCCAGCCACATGCGCACCGACCTGGTGCTCGACGCGCTCAGGATGGCGCTCGGGACCCGCGAGCACGGCGCCGACTTCGCGTTGGTCGCACATACCGACGCCGGCTCGCAGTACACCAGTTTTGACTACACCCAGCAGCTCGACGACGCGAAGGTGCTGGCGTCGGTCGGATCGGTCGGAGACTGTTTTGATAACGCGATGGCCGAATCGCTCGTGGATAGCTACAAGACCGAGTTGATCTCAGATCGAGTCTGGCGAACCCGCACCCAGCTCGAGCTCTCTACGATCGGATGGGTCGGCTGGTACAACCACGACCGCTTGCACGAAGCGCTCGGCGACATCCCGCCTACCGAGTTCGAGCAGCTCCACGCCGACACCGACGCGCTGAACGTGCCGATTTCGGTCAACGGATCGGTCGCGGCGCTCACGTCGAGGGTCCCAGAACGGCTTACAACGCGTCGACTCGTGACCGCGGGCGTCGATTTGGCTCAACCGTCCCTGATCTCGTCCGTGAACGCTCCCGCTGCTCCAAACGGGCTCGCTCAGGCCGCGCCAACAGCAGTCAAGGGACGAAACGCCAGCGTTGGCCTCTCCGACCTACGGGTCAGGAGACATACTGACTGACCGACAACATCAAGACCAACAACAACGACCCCAGGAATCCACCTAAACCCAGTCTCCGTGGAACCCGGTCTAGCTCAGAGCGGCGTTGAGGGACGCCGTTCCTGCATGACGAGAAGCAGGAATGCGGCGAGTCTCATCGCTCTGGTTTGGGTTTAGAGGTAGGTGCCTGAGTGCCGCCTGCGACAGCGAATCGGAGTTGGTCTCTATCCGGTGACGTCTGTCTGTTCGGTGGGAGGATCAGCGGTGGCACGTAATGGCGCGGGCACGAGCGCGGCGCCGGCGATCACGAGGCCGAACGCGGACAGTCGGGCGATGATCCCGACGGCGCCTGACCCGACGGGCTCGCCGAAGACGAGGATGCCGCCGAGGATCGCGGAGAGGTTGGCGGCTACAGACGTGATCGCGATCACCTCGATCGCGAGGCCGATCTGGAGGCTGCGGGCGGAAGCGTAAAACGAGATCACGAACGAGATCAACGCGGTGAGCGTCCATGGGCTGA